>CAMHRJ010000219.1 GCA_946187475.1 uncultured Clostridia bacterium
CACCTCGTCGTTGCCGAGCCCGTTCTGCAGCGAGACGACCACGGTCTCCGGGCCGATGCAGGGCATGGTGTCTTCCATCACGTCCACGGTCTGCGTCGCCTTCACCATCAGGATCACCATGTCCATCACGCCGATTTCCCGCGCGGTGGGCGCGGTGTGGAACCCGGTGAGTACCTCCTCGCCCTCGGGCGTGCGGAAGACGAGCCCGTCGGCGGCGATCTTGTCCATGTGCGCCTTGTATTTGTCCACCAGCCAGAGCTCGCCGCCGCCGCGCCGGAGATAGGCGGCGAAGACGCTCCCGGCCGCGCCGGAGCCGATCATAGCAATTTTCATATGGAAAACCCCTTTGAAATGAACTTATATGCAAATTCCCGCCGGATGGCGGGAATTTGCGTTTGCGTTTTGATGAGCAGCTTTAGCCGTTGTACTTCAGGTAGTCGGCCAGATACTGCTTGTCGTAGTTGCCCTGGATGCAGCGGACGATCTGGCTCAGCACCAGGCAGCAGGGCGTGGGGATGCCCAGCTCCTCGCCGTACTCGGCGATCTTGCCGTTGAGCACGTCGATCTCGGTCTGGCGCTTGTTGAAGAGCATATCCTGGCACATGGAGGGATAGTAGTCAGCGATGTTGGTGACGATATCCTGGTGATCGTGGGCGATGAACTCGTCCGCGTCCATGGGGATGCCCTTGGCGGTGGCGACGGCGCAGGTCTCGCGGATGACGCCGTGGAACAGCCACTGGCCGGCGGGATCGGCCTCAACCTGGCCAACCTTCAGACGCAGCACCGCGCAGACGGTGTTGACAACGGCGTTGACGCAGACTTTCTTCCAGATGAACTTGTAGATGTTGTTGTCGGTGCCGGGCTCGCCGTCGCGCCAGTAGGCGTCGCAGCCACCGTCACGATAGCACTTGAGCATCTCGGCGCAGACAGCGTCGGTGAGCTCGCCGCGGACAGCGCCGCCGAAGTTCATCTGCACGCCGCCGGCGGGAGTGGAGACGCAGTGGGCGGGCTCAGGCAGAGCGGTGCCCAGAACGCCGGAGCCGATGACGCAGCGGTCCTTCGGGAAGACCTTGAACAGGTTGTCGTCGTTGCCCAGACCGTTGATCAGGCTGCAGGCCACAGTCTTGTCGCCGATGACGGGCATGGAGTCCTGGATGGCCTGCTCCAGCTGGGTAGCCTTGGTCATGTAGATGATGCAGTCGACCTTGCCCTCGGCCTCGGCAGCAGCCTCAGCGCTGGTGTAGGTACGGAAGCCGGTGAGGGTGTAGTTGTAGTCATGGTACGCGCCATTCTCCTCCTGGTGAATGGTGAAGAGCATGCCTTCCTCAGCAACCTTCTTCATGTGGGCCTCGTAGCGGTCGATGAGGATGATGTCCGCGCCGCCCTTGCGCAGGTAGGAAGCGAACACACTGCCGGCCGCGCCGGAGCCATACATTGCGAATTTCATGGTAATCTACTCCTTTGTTATCAATATTGGGCCTTGCAGCCCTTATTAACTTGTTTTACCGCACCGGGTTCGTCAGCTCGCCGATGCCCTCGATGACACAGGAGACCGTGTCGCCGGGATGCATCCACTTGGGCGGGTTGAAGCCCATGCCCACGCCGGCGGGGGTGCCCATGGAGATGATCGTGCCGGGCAGCAGAGTCATGCCCTGGCTCAGCTCGCTGATGCAGTGCTGGACGTTGAAGATCAGCAGGTCGATGCTGCTGTCCTGACGAAGCTCGCCGTTGACGTAGCTCTGGATCTTCGCCTTGCTGTTTACGTCGAATTCATCCGCCGTGACGATCCACGGGCCGATGGGCGTAAAGCCGTCCAGACTCTTGCCGAAGTACCACTGGCTGTGGACGGTCTGGATGGTGCGGGCACTGACGTCGTTCAAAATGGTATAACCGAAGACATAGTCCAAAGCATCGGCCTCGGAGACCTTGTAAGCCGCCTTGCCGATGACCACGGCCAGCTCCGCCTCATAGTCCAGATCGGGGACGATGTCGCTGTGGCTGTCGATGGCGGCGCCGGGGGCCACGGCCTCGTTCACGCGCTTGGAGAAATAGATGGCCGCCTTGGGCACGTTATCGCTCTTGCCGGTGACGGAGTCGGACTCCGCCGCGTGGTCGTAGTAGTTGATGCCGAGGCAGATCACGTCCTGGGCCGGGTGCGGGATGGGAGCAAGGAGCTCCACCTCCGAAAGGGCCAGCGTCTCGCCGCCGGGCCGAATCTCAGCGCAGCCCATCAGGGCCGTCATGTCCGTGCAGCCGGGGATCGGAGAGACCGTCTTCGCCGCGGCGTCCACCACGCCGACCAGGACCTGATCTCCATGCCGGAAAGTCGCAAGCTTCATGAAAGTTCCCTCCAAAAACAGACCGATTTCGTGAATTTCCGCCAAGGTTTTCAGCGGAATTCCCACGTTTTTTGTTCGCTTAGTATCTTAGCACGATTTCCATGCCATGACAAGCATTTTTTGCCATTCACACATGAGAAGAAAAGTATAAAAAAGCTGGTATGTAATTTTTGCCGGTTTTAGCGCGGTAAATGGATAAATAGACTGTGAAATTTGCCGAATTTGGACAAATGTGATTTTTTTGCCGCGCGTTTCAGTTGACTTTTTTTGATAGATGATTTATAAAATGTATATCCAAAGGCGTTAATATATTGTTCATATTTTAACGCTTTCCAACCAACCCGTCAGCTACTGTAATGGAGAGAGCACAGGGAGGACGGGAGGAAATCTATTGAGAGAGGATTTTGTAAATGAACAAGAAACTGACCAGCTCTTGGGCAGTCGCCTTCACGGTCGCTTCCGTGTGGTTCGGCACCCACGTTGGTGGTGGCTTCGCCTCCGGTAACCAGGTCATCGGCTATTTTGCTCAGTTCGGCAGCCTCGGCTCCCTGCTGTTCCCGCTGATTTCCATGGGTTTGCTCGCCATCGTCATGGGCATCATCCTGAAGTTTGCCCGCCTGAACGGCTTTGACAACTACAAGGATACCTTCTCTGCCCTGTATCCCACTCCGAAGATGGAGTTCCTGTTCGAGATTTTCTACATCGTCATCATTCTGGCCGCTGTCGCCGCCGCCGTCGCCGGTGCCGGTGAGGTTCTGGCGAACTTCCTGGGTGTGCCTTATACCGGCGCCATGAAGGTCATCTTCAACCTCCTGATCGTGGCCCTGCTGGTTATCCTGAGCATCTTCGGCGTCAAGCTGGTTGCCGCCGCCTCCACGGTCCTGTCCGTGGCCATCATGATCATCACCGGCGTCATCGTGATCTTCGGCCTGGCTTACAACGCCAAGATCGACGGCATCGCTGCTCAGTACGGTGTTGACCTGGCTGCCTACACCCCCCAGACCGGCTTCAGTGTCTTCCGCGCCACTCTCGTTTACTGCGCGTTCCAGTGCGTGTCCATCCCGCCGATGATCGCCGCTTCCAACGAGATGACCGTCAAGGGCACCAACCGTGCCGCTTTCCTGGGCTGGCTCATGAACGGCATCGCCCTGGCCCTGTCCGCTTTCACCCTGTCCAAGTGGTATCCGCTGCTGGCCGCCCTGAAGGCCGGCGAGGTTGAGGGCTTCCTGAATGCCACCGGCATTCCGAACCAGACCATGCTGACCCTCATCGGCGTGAAGTGGCTGCTGGTGATCTTCTCCGTGCTGCTGTTCTGCGCCTTCGTGTCCACCTGCGTGACCCTGATCTATACCATGGTTCAGCGTTTCGCTCCCAAGCTCGCGAAGTTCAGCAGCGAGGGCGAGTTCATTGCCGGTATCCAGAACGAGACCCTGCGCCGCGTTCTCGTCGCTGTCATCGCCATCGCCGCCTGCTTCTCCATCAGCCTGCTGGGCCTGACCACCATCACCACCAAGGTGTATGGCTATGACGGCTACTACGCGCTGCTGGTCATCGTGCTGCCCGCCTTCATCTGGGGCATCCCGAAGAACAAGAAGCTTGAGGCTGAGCTGAAGAACAAGGACGTTCTGGGCTAAGCAAAAACAGGCGCAACTCTCCTGCGTTCTGAAACAAAACGCAAAAAACCTCCCGGAAAACCGGGAGGTTTTTTGCTGGGCAAATGGGCATTCAAATCTGAATTTATCGGGGAGATGGGTTTTACGCCGCACCACCATTCGTGCTCGTAGGGGCGGGGCTTGCCC
>CAMHRJ010000220.1 GCA_946187475.1 uncultured Clostridia bacterium
GGTCGCGGAGCGACACCATATCTTCACTCTTCACGCTCAACTCTCCACGCTCAGATCGATCAATTCAAATTTGACGCTCCCAATCCCATACAAAAGAATCCCTCCGGAGTTCCGGAGGGATTTTCTGTGAAATTACGCAGACAGGGTCCACATGCCCTCGATCTGCGGGGCGATGCGCTCGTAGGTCCAGAGCTGCTCGGAGTTCCGGCGGCTGAAGGGGTCATTGACCCGGAGCATGCCGTTCTCCGTGCCGGTGATGAGCAGGTAGTGGCCGTGCTCGGTGAAGTCGCCGGGGCCCACCTCGATCATGATCACGTTGCCGGCCTCCAGCTCCGAGACGATGAGTCCCTCGTCAAGACCCAGCTCCTGGCAATGAAGGCCAAAGTGCTCCGCCGCGGCGGGGACGAAGTCCCAGATGGTGCCGCTGCCGGGGATGCAGTAGCCGTTTTCGGCGGAAAACTCCGCGCAGGCCCAGGGGGTGACGCTGGTATCACCGGTGAGGCCGATGACCGCCATGCTCATGGCCGTGGGGCAGCAGCCCGTGCGGGCAAAGAAGTTCTCATTATACTGCTTATAGCCCCACCGGGGGTCAAACTGCAGCAGCAGCGGAATCTCACCGGGGGTATAGTCGTCCTCCGTCACGTCCATAGGGGGATTGTCGTCCTTCCGGGCCGGGTATTCCATGACCACCTGCCGGGCGTCGGGGTTCATGTCGTAGAGCTCCAGCAGCGCCTCGGGGTAATCTGCCCGGGTATACCCGTGGGAGGCGGCGTAGCTCTCCAGCGTGTAGACCACGTCGGTGGGCTCCGGCGTAGCGGCAGCCTCGATCAGCTCCGCAGAACCGGCTGCCTCGGGGTCGGGCTTGTCTCCGCCATGCCGCAGGGTCAGCAGCAGAATGATGGCCAGAATCACGGCGGCGGCGATGAGGATGGGCAGCCAGCCGATTTTTTTGAGGATGTTCTGATTGGTTTCCGTTTGCATAGGCATTCTTTCTCCTTGTAGCAGGTGCCATTATACCGCAAAACCGGAAACAATGCAACGAAAAATCCGTGCCTCACTCAGCCCACGGCCCAGAGATTCAGAATCTGTCCCTGCAGCTGCTCCCAGGGCCAGACCTGGTTGGAATTCCGGGGACTGTTGGGGTCGTTCAGGCGAAAACCGCCGTCCTCCACGCCGGTCAGCAGCAGATAGTGGCCGGTGGTGGTGAAGTCCCCGGGCCCCACCACCAGGATCACCAGCCGCCCGTTTTCCAGGGCGTCGGTGACCTGCGCCTCGCTGAGGGGCAGCTCCCGGGCCGTGAGGCCATAGTGGGCCGCGCCATCGGGGATGAAGCTCCAGCTGGTCCCGCTGCCGGGAACGTTATAACCGCCGGATTCGGCGTATTGGGCCGCGCTCCACGGGTCGCAGTCCGTGTTCCCCGTGAGACCGATCACCGCCATGCTGAGACAGGTGGGGCCGCAGCCGGTGCAGGCCATGTAGTCCCCGTTATAGCTGCGAAAGGCCCAGCGCACGTCCCACTGGAGCAGCAGCGGCGCCTGGCCGGGAGTAATCTCGTCGGAGAGATCAATGATGGGGTCCGCATTCTGGTATTCGTCGTACTGCAGGAGGCTGCTGCGGGCCTCGCTGTTGCGGTCATAGAGCTCCTGCAGCGTGGGCGGGAGCTTCCCTGCCGCGTCGTGACGGCCCATGCCTGTCAGCGTCAGCACCAGGGCGAGGGTCAGCGCCAGCATCCCCGGCCACAGCAGCCTTCCTTTCGTTTTGTGTTTCATTGTCGCACCTCCATTGTGCCGAAGCACTTTGGAGCCTATCACAGGCATGTAGACGAATTGTATCGAAACTCTTTACACTTTCTTATTTCGTCCTGATTTTCTCCTTTTTGCTATCAATTCCCGGAATGACATCAATTATTTTTGGAGAATCATCCATTGACGCGGCCGCCGGAAATGATGTAAAATTCCACCATCCTGATTCGGCAGAGACGCCGCAGCCTGTTTGGCAGCGGCGTCTCTCCATTTTTAAAGGAGGTTCCCAATATGACAGGAGAAATGTTCCGGGCGATGTCAGAGATGACCTTCGGCGTCTGGTTTTTGATCGGCGCGGCGCTGGTGTTCTGGATGCAGGCGGGGTTCGCCATGGTGGAGGCCGGCTTCGCCCGAGCCAAGAACGCCGGCAACATCCTGATGAAAAACCTGATGGATTTCTGCATCGGCACCTGCACCTTCATCCTCATCGGCTTCGGTCTGCTGCTGGGTGAGGATCTGGCGGGCTTCATCGGAAAGCCCGGATTTGACATCTTCACGGCCTATGCGGAGTTTGACTGGTCGAACTTCGTGTTCAATCTGGTGTTCTGTGCCACCACCTCCACCATCGTCTCCGGCGCCATGGCAGAGCGGACGCGGTTTCTGTCCTACTGCGTGTACTCGGCAGTGATCTCGGCGCTGATCTACCCCATCGAGGCCCACTGGGTCTGGGGCGGCGGCTGGCTGGCGCAGCTGGGCTTCCACGACTTTGCGGGCTCGGCGGCCATCCACATGGTGGGCGGTGTCTGCGCGCTGATCGGCGCGGCGCTGGTTGGCGCGCGCATCGGGAAGTTCGAGCGCGGGCCGGACGGGAAGGTCCGGCGGGTGAACGCCATCCCCGGCCACAACATCCCCCTGGGCGCTCTGGGCGTGTTCATCCTCTGGCTGGGCTGGTACGGCTTCAACGGCGCGGCAGCCGCCAGCGTGGAGCAGCTGGGCTCCATCTTTGTCACCACCACCATCGCCCCGGCAGTGGCCACGGTGGTCTGCATGATCTATACCTGGCTGCGCTACGGAAAGCCCGACGTTTCCATGTGTCTGAACGCGGCGCTGGCGGGTCTGGTGGCCATCACGGCGGGCTGCGACGTGACCGACGCCCTGGGCAGCATCCTCATCGGCGCGGTGGCCGGGCTGCTGGTGAACTTCGGCGTCTGGCTGCTGGACTACAAGCTCCGCATCGACGACCCCGTGGGTGCCGTGGCGGTGCACTGCTTGAACGGCATCTGGGGAACCCTGGCGGTGGGCCTGTTTGCAACCCCCTCCGCACCGGGAAACGACAGTCTCGTCGGCTTGTTTTACGGCGGCGGGCTGAAGCTCCTGGGCCTGCAGGCTCTGGGCATGGTGAGCATCATCGGCTGGACGGCCGTGACCATCACGCTGTTTTTCCTGCTGCTGAAACAGACGCTGGGCCTGCGAGTCACGGCGGAGGAGGAGATCACCGGCCTCGACATCACGGAGCACGGTCTCCCCAGCGCCTATTCCGGCTTCGCGGTGCAGGATATGAGCGCCACCATGGACGTGAACGAAAACACGGATCTGGGTGTGGGCGAATATGAAAGCGCCTCTCCCCTGCAGGTCGGCGCGGCGGTGCCCGTGGTGCGGGAGACCGCCATCGGTCTGCCGGAAACCGGCATTTACAAGGTGGTCATTCTGGCCAAGCTCGCCCGGTTCGACAAGCTGAAAAAGGCCCTGAACGATCTGGGCGTCACGGGCATGACCATGGCCCAGGTCATGGGCTGCGGCGTGCAGAAGGGCGCCGGCGAATACTACCGCGGCGTGGAGATGGACGCCACGCTTCTGCCCAAGGTGAAGGTGGAGGTCGTGGTCAGCAAGATCCCCGTGGACGATGTGATCGAGGCGGCGAAAAAGGCCCTCTATACCGGCCACATCGGCGACGGAAAAATTTTCGTCTACAGTGTCCTGCGGGTGGTCAAGGTCCGCACCGGCGAGGAGAACTACGCAGCCCTGCAGGACGTGGAGTGACGAGCTGCAGTTGGTTAATTGATATTTAACGAGAACGAGAGTGGAGAGTGAAGCGTGGAGAGTGGAGATACGCAAACTGAAAAACGGTGCGTTTTCAATGGGTCGCGAAGCGACACCATCACTTCACTCTTCACGCTCAACTCTTCACTCTCAGAAAGAGAAATTGGTATTTACCGTTTGCACTGAAATAGAATTTGTAGGGGAGGGGCTTGCCCCTCCCGTTAACACAGACATTCGTCGGCGGGAGGGGC
>CAMHRJ010000221.1 GCA_946187475.1 uncultured Clostridia bacterium
CCGCGCAAGCGATGGACGCAGAAAGCGTTTTCCAGCTTTGTCAGGCCTGGGCGCCCAGATACCGGGCAGTGAGCACCGCAATCTGTGCGCGGGTCACGGGGCCTGCGGGCACGAAGGTGTGAGCGGTCACGCCGCTGGTCACATCGTTGTTATAAGCCCAGACGATGGCGTCATAGGCCCAGTGCAGGTCGTTTGCCACGTCGATGAAGGGCTCCGTCTGACCGCTGACGTCCGGAGAACCGGCGTTGCGGTAGAGCATGGTGACGAACTGGGCCCGGCTGACGGGGGCGAGCGGGGCAAAGAGGTTGTTGCCCATGCCCTTGACGACGCCGGCGTTGTAGGCCCAGACAATGGCATCGTGGCCCCAGAAGCTGTCAGACACGTCGGTGAAGGGTTCCGTCATGCCGCTGACGTCGGGCGAACCGGCCATGCGGTTGAGCACCGCGGCGATCTGGGCGCGGGAGGCAATCTCGTCGGGCACAAAGAGGTGCTCGCTCATGCCCTGCATCAGGCCGTTGGTCCAGGCATAGTAAACGCCGTCATAATACCAGGCGTTCTGGGGCACATCCACAAAGGACATCTGCTTCACCGTGGGCAGCACGGAGAGGATCTGCTCCGCCATGTAGCGGTGGCCTGCCACAGTGGGGTGGACGCAGTGGGTGATGGTGGTGAAGAAGTCCTCGCCGAAGTTCAGCGCGTCCTCCAGCGCGAAGCACTCATAGACCTCGGCGTCCCAGCAGTTGGCGAAGCGATACCGGGCAGCGTTGGGGCTGAGCTTGCTGGTGTAGAGATTATACTGGGCGATGACCGGGTCGGCCACGTGGCCCAGGGAGAGATTGCCGTCCTTGGTGAGCTTCATGTCCCGCATGGGGTTATACAGACCCACGACCACGATCTCCACATCGGGATTCAGCGCGTAGATCTCGCCAATGATGGCGTCCCAGTTCTGCTTGAAGGCGGAGTAGGTGTCCATCATGCTCTGGGCCATCTCCTGCAGCATCTGGGCGGCTTTGTCCAGGGAGACCAGGGTGCTCACCAGCTGCTCGAAGAGCTTGCTGGCGGAGCCGCATTTCTCGATCTGCTGCTCCAGCAGAGCGAGGATCTGGTTCTCCGTATAGTTGGACGGGAACGCGCCCACCAGCTTGAACAGGCTGATCATGGTGGCGTACATGAGATCGTTGGAGCCCACGCCGATGGTCAGCAGGTCCGTCTGGGCGATGGCGGTGCGGTATTCCTCGCGCATGGCGGCGTAGGTGGTGGCGTCATAGGCGCCGTTGGTGAGCATGGGGATGAGCATCTGCGTGGTGGCGTCCATCACAAAGTCGTCCTCCAGCAGGAAGCGCAGGGCAGCGGTGTTCAGGCCGGACATGGAAAGGCAGATGGTCTTGTCTGCCGTCACGGCGTCGGACACGATCTGGGCGTAGCTGTCCTCCACCAGAATGTCATCGCCGATGCCCGCGCCGGAGGTGTAGCCCGGCAGGGAGTGACCCGCGGCGATGCTGTCGCCGATGAAGGCATAGGTGTCATAGTGCTGCACGTTGTCCGCCGTGGCGGCGAAGGCGCCGGCGCCCAGGGCCAGGAGCATCCCGGCGGCCAGCACCAAGCAGAGCAGCTTTCTTGCGGTGTGTCTCATTGCGTTTGGTCTTCCTTTCCCTTAAACTCTGGGATTTACAATACCGGGAAGAAAATCCAAAGTAAACGACAAACTCCGCCAAAAATGTAGGAATCACCGGGATTCCCGCTGCCCCTGGAGCGCGCTGCGCAGCTTCTCCAGAGCCTTTTTCTCGATGCGGGAGACATAGGAGCGGCTGATGCCCAGCTTTTCTGCTGCCTCCCGCTGGGTCATGGGCGGCTGCCCGCCCAGGCCGTAGCGCATGCGCACCACGGCCCGCTCCCGGGCGTCCAGAGCGGTGTTCACCGCCTTGTGCAGCGCTGCCGCCGCCTCATTGGCGGAGACCCGGTCGTCCAGATCCGATTCCTCCGACAGCAGATCCTGCAGCGTCAGCCCGCCGCCGTCCTCGTCCGCCTCCAGCGCGTCGGAAAGGGAGAGCTCCGCTGCCCGCTTCCGGTTGGCCCGGAGATACATCAAGATCTCGTTTTCGATGCACCGGCTGGCGTAGGTGGCCAGCTTCACGCCCCGATCCGGCGCGTAGGTGTTCACGCCCTTGATCAGCCCGATGGTGCCGATGGACACCAGATCGTCCGTATCGTCGCACTGGGCGAAGTACTTTTTCGTGATGTGCGCCACCAGACGCAGATTGTGCTCAATGAGCCGGTCCCGGGCGTTCACGTCTCCGGCCTGCCAGGCGGCCACGGCCTCCCGCTCCTCCTGCGCCGAGAGCGGCTTCGGAAACGAGCTTCCCGGCGCCAGACGCAGCATCAGCAGCGCGCTGGTCATCATCAGCATCAGTGTCCCAGACAGCATCCTCGATCCTCCTGTTCTTCGGATACCATCCAGTCTATTCGACAGCCTTCGCCCCCTTGCCTGTCCGGCGAAAAAAGAACACCCACCGGCAGATGCCGGTGGGTGATTTTGATGTTTCATTTCTCAGCCGGGGATGCGGACCTGAAGGTTTTCACCCTCGATGCCCACGAAGGCGCCCTTTCGGGCCTGGGGCGAATCCGGGTGGCAGGTCATCCATTTGTTCTGCATCCAGAGGAGACCTTCCTCGCCGGGCAGCGCGGTGTTCACCTGCTCCAGCGGCGCGTTGGTGCCGCGAGGCAGCACCACCAGACACCGGAAGCCTGCTTCCTGCACCCGGCAGGGGGCGAAGTGCAGCACCTCGGGCCGAATCTCCACCGCCGCCCGGGGCGGGAGATAAAAGCCCTTCACGTCCGCGCTGCGGAGTCTGCCGCCGTTCAAATCGCTCTGCAGCGCCAGCAGGAGCACCAGCCCCGTGTCGGAGAAGTTCACTTCGCTGCTTTTGTGGTATTCCATGGCGTTCAGCCGATCGCCGTTGCCGTTGCAGTACCCGGCCTGGACGGCCATGGCGCCGTAGACCGTGCGCTGCCACCGTGCGATCACGTCCACGGCCTCCAGCCCGGCGTCCGAGGCCACATAGCAGTTGCCCTCGGCGGGGATTTCGGTCTGCCGCAGCGCGTCAAAAAGCGCTGAAGTGTCGCCCGGGAGCACTTTGCCGTAGGGGGCAAATTCCGGGTCCGTGACCGCGTAGAGCGGCAGATGGGGATTGGCCTTTCGCAATGCCTCCAGCATGTTCCAAAGCCTCCGTTTCAGCCGTAGATGCTGCCTTCGATCTCGCTGACCTTGGCGGCGAACTTGTGCATGTTCTCGGCCCGCCAGTCCTCCAGATCCTGGCACCAGTCGGTCTCCAGGAAGGTGCGGGTCATCTCCACGGCCATCTCCGGGCCGACGATCCAGCCGCCCATGCAGAGGATCTGGGCGTTGTTGATGGCCCGGGCCATCTTCGCCGCGTAAACGCCCTCGCAGGCAACGGCGTAGACGCCTTTGAACTTGTTGGCCACGACGCACATGCCGGCGCCGGTCCCGCAGATCAGGATCGCCCGGTCAAACTCGCCGCTCTGGACCTTCGGGGCCACCTCGCTGGCCACCTGATAATAGGGGTGTACGTCGTTTAAGTTCACAGTGCCCAGATCGGCAAAGTCCATGCCCTGCTCCGTGAGCCAGGCCTTCAGGGCTTCCTTGACGGCGAAGCCGGATTTATCGCTTCCAATGGCAATTTTCATGGTTGGTTCTCCTTACTTGAGCGCGACCGCCTGCTTGGCGGTGGCGACGATGTTCTCCACGGTCAGACCCATGACCTCGCGCAGGTAGGGGAGCTTTCCCACCTCGCCGAAGCGGTCCTGCACCGCCACGGCGCAGACGGGCACCTTCTCCTGGGCCAGCGCTTCCAGCACGGCGGAGTGCAGACCGCCGATGACGTTGTGGTTCTCCACGGTGAGCACGGCGCCGGTCTTGCGGGCGGAGGCGATGACGGTCTCGCGGTCGATGGGCTTGATGGTGTGGATGTTGATGATCTCGGCGTCAATGCCTTCCTCG
>CAMHRJ010000222.1 GCA_946187475.1 uncultured Clostridia bacterium
GTTGCGCTCCGCCAGCGCGTCGGAAAAATAGGGCATGCGGCGCAGGGTGGCGTTCACCGCTTCCTGGAGGATGTCTCCCCGGATGCTGCTGCTCAGGCCCACCTCCACCACGTAGGCCCGGGTGGGCGTAGTGCGGTAAAACTGGGATACGCCGCTGAAATTCTGTTGCTTGAGCTGAAAATCCGGCTGATTCATGGTTTGCTCCCCCTTTTCGTTCAAAAGCTGCCCTCGCGCCAGGCGGTCAGCGGCAGGCTGAAGCGCTGCTTGGGGAAGCGCTTCACAGGCAAGTCGTGGTCTTTCAGCACCTGTTCCAGCGCGTCGGCCACGGTGGGAATGTCGTTGCACGCCAGGCAGGTGATCCGGAATTCCCCGTTGTGCTCGATGATGTTCAGGTGCAGCGTCTTCCCGCCGGCGGGCGCGCAGAGGAAGCGCACGTCCGTGATCTGCTCGGAATAGCCGGTCCTGTGCATGGAGCCGATGTAATCGATGTAGAAGGTATCGTGCTGTACCGAGAAGAAGGTCGCGGGCTTTTTCAGCTCCTCCGCGTAATCCGTGGCCTGCTCTATGCGGCTTATGTAGACCTGGCGGAGCCAATTGTAGATGGCGTGGAAGTGATCCTCGGTCATCTGCTGCTTCAGCAGCGCCCGAAGCTGCGCAGCCCGCTGTTCAAAGGGCAGCGCATCCATGGGCGTGCCGGCAACGGGCAGCACCACGCGGCTGGAGCAGTTCTTGAAGGTCTCCTCACAGCCCAGCTGCCGCCGGACGGACACGGGGATATTGACGAAGATGGGCGCGTCGGCGTCGGGATGCAGCCGCTGGATAGCCTCGCCCACCAGCATGGACAGCATCACGGAGGGGGATGCACCCTTGGCCTTCACGAACCGCATGAACGCCTCCGAGGGCAGGCTGAAGCCGTACTCAAACACCTCGCCGCCGCGATTGGGCACGATCTCCGGCAGATGATAGGGCGTAGGCATCTCCGTCCGGGCCATGCTGAAACCGGGGGAGACGGGATACTCCCTGGAATAGGGCTCGAAGGTTTCGGCCTCCGTGGCCTCGGTGCTGTCGCAGCGGATACCATTGGGGTCGTATTCCACGCCATCCTTCATGCAGTAATAGTGATACAGCACCGATTCCAGGAAGGTGTAGATGCCCTGCCCGTCGCAGAAGCCGTGGTACATGGAAAACCAGGTCACATTTCCGTCATAGGTGACATCCAGCATGTGATAGTTGGTCTCGCTGCCCCCGACGTGGCGGATGCCCGCCACATGGGCCGCCTCCATGGGCAGCGGATTCTTCGCGTAATACACGACGCCGTGTTCGATGACGAACGTATCGGAAAGATAGGGCATCCTCCGGATCGTCCGATCCAGGGCACGTTGGAGCAGCGTCCCGTCGACGGGGTTCCGGTGGGTGATCTCCACGGTGTAGACGGGAATGTCTATCGGCAGATAGATATAGGGACTGCTGGAAATGGCCACTTCCTTTTTTTCAAAGCTGGGGCGCGTGTTGCTCATGCTTCAATCTCCTCCTTGCTCTTCATCAAAAATTCCTGGATGCTGAATTCGTTTTCATACAGGAAGTCCATGCAGTAGACGGGCTTGCCTTCGGGATAATCGGTATGGAAGTCGCTGACGGCCTTCAGGATGATCTTCGCGCTCATGGAGGTATCCCGGCGCTTGTCGATGAAGTACTCCGCGCCGTCGTCGCTGAACGAGATGCGCAGCCATTCGGGCATCAGCGTGATCCGCACACGGATGTCGCCGGCGGCGGAATAGGCGTCTGTAATGCGCTCGGTGAGCATCTCCTCCACCGCCAGGCGAATGGACATCAGACGGCGGCGGCTGAAGCCCACGGACTGGGCCAGCTCGCTGGCCATGCTGGTGACGGGCACGATGGCGTAGTCGCTGTTGCGGACCACCACATCGAACACGGTCACGCCGCCCGCCAGCTCCTCATCCACCGCCAGCCGCCGCAGGCGGGTGAGCATGTCCGCGTGGAGCGTGCGCTGGTCCAGCTTGCCGTTCACATTCAACGGGAAGCTGTCATACAGGAAGATGTGGGAGGGCACCTTGAACCGGGCGATCACCCGCCGCAGCGCGGCCTTCAACGCCTCTTGATCGAAGCTCTTGCCGCCGTCGGTCATGGTGACGCAGGCCTCCACGCTCTCGCCGTAGATGGGATGGGGCGCACCCATGACCTTGGCCTCCCGGATGTTCTCCAGCTGGTTCAGGGCGCTCTCGATCTCCAAGGGCGATATGTTCTCGCCGCCCCGGATGATGACATCCTTGATGCGCCCGGACAGATGCAGATACCCATCCGCGTCCAGATAGCCCAGGTCGCCGGTGTGCAGCCAGCCATTCTCGTCGATGGGCTGCTTGTCTGAGGGCAGCTTGTCGTAGCCGTTCATCAGGTTGCCGCCCCTGGCCACCACCTCGCCGATCTCGCCCTGGGGCAGGAAGCCGCCCTTGCCGTCGGAAATGCGTATATCCATGCCCTCGATGGCCTGGCCCACGGTCTGTGCCCGCTTTTCCACCATATCGGAGGGGCGCACCATCGTCAGCGGCGCGGCCTCGCTCTGGCCGTACATGTTGATGAAGGTAGCGTTGGCGTATTGCAGCTCCAACCGCATCATCTGTACCGGGGTGGACATGCCGCCCGCGATCATGCACAGGTGCAGGTTGGGCACCACGTTCTTCTCAAAGCCCTCCGCGTCGGCCAGGCTCAGGTAGATTGCGCCCACCGCCGCCATGTCCGAAATGCGGTAGGCGTCTATCTCCCGAACCAGCGTTTCCGGCTTGTAGTTGTCGGGCAGGCACACCGTCGCCCCCCGGCACAGGTAGGCGTAACTCATCAGCAAGCCCAGTATGTGAAACAGCGGCACCGCCACGCACACGCTGCGGCCCGCGTATTCGCCGATGTTTTCGTTGAAGGCATCCGCGTCGAAGGTCAGCGCCTTCTGCGAAATCTGCACCGCCTTGGGCTGGGAGGTGGTGCCGGAGGTGAAGATGATGAAGGCGGTCGCGTTCTCATCAGAAGCATCGGGCGCATCGTCCCCCGTTTCGTCACGGAACATATACCCCAGGTCCATCGCGGCGGGACGGATATCCAGGCAATGGTCCTCCGGGATGCCCGAAAGCGATGCCAGCTTGCGCATCGCGTCCGGGTCCTTCTTTGTCTCCCCGTTGTCACCACACAACAGGAAGCCCGTCTCCGTCATCGTCAGCAGCTCGGCGGCGTCGGCGCTGCCCATGCTGTAATTCACCAGTACAGCGGTGCCGCCCGCCCGGACGATGGCGAAAAACGCGATCAGCCAGTTGGCGGAGTTGTAGCCCCACAGCGCTACCCGGCTGCCCTTTTCAACGCCCATCTCCCGAAGCCTTTTCTCAAGTCCACGGATGCCCTTAAGCATGTCCTCGTAGGTACAGCTGCCGCCGTTGCCGACGATGGCCGGACGGCCCGTATAGTTCCGGCAGATTCGCGTAGACAATAGCCTGCTTTCCAAAGCATTTCACCCTTCCTGTTTCACTGAATAATCCAATTGTTATGCTTCCAGACAAATCAGATTCCCGGATTCTGTATGTCCTGTGGATATGTATCTTATATCTCATGTGTTTGTTTAAACCTTAGCCAATCCGAAAAGGTCCCCCAACGGCGTGGCTGGCCTCTCCTCTCGCCTGGCCGCCATGATGACGTCATTCATAATGGAGGCCACCAGCATCGGGCCTTGATTGCTGCTCACGTCGATTTGGGTGAGAAGTTCTGGGTAAAACCCAGAATCCGCCGCTGCGGAGAGAGGCAAAGTCTGTCTGAAAGCATCCGCAATCTCCGGCTTCCTTCGGCTCCAATCAGCAGCATGGAACATCGGTAATGCTTGCCAGAGTGCTTTTTTGATTAACGTATTATAGCAGTGATGGCAAGTGATGTCTACAGGAAAAATAATGTAATGGGGTCACTATCAATTCAATTTGCAAAGATAATCCATATGCTCCCGGACAAACGCTCCCCGAG
>CAMHRJ010000223.1 GCA_946187475.1 uncultured Clostridia bacterium
AAAATCGGCGGGGGTCGTTTCCGCTTCCCAGCCGCCCTTGCGGATCAGCCACACGGGGCTCGTGAAGTGCAGCAGGGTCACGATCGGCTCCACGCCGTGTGCCCGGCAGCAGGCGATGACCTTCCGGTAGTGCTCGATCTCCGAATCGTCGAATTTGCCTTCCTCCGGCTCGATGCGCGCCCACTCAATGGAGAAGCGATAAGCGTTCAGCCCGGCATCGGCGAGAAGTTTAATGTCCTCCTCGTATCGGTTGTAGTGATCGCAGGCCAGGCCGCTGGGCTCGGCAAAGCTGGTATGCGGCAGCTGCTCCTGCGCCCAGTAATCGCTGTGGATGTTGTTGCCCTCCACCTGATGGGCGGCCGTGGCCGCGCCGATGAAAAAACCTTTGGGAAAACTCATGTCATTTCCTCCTCAACTCAGCTTTATGCAGTTTCCTTCGGTGATCCCGTTTTCATTGAAAGCGTCCACGCGGACATAGTATGCCCGCCGCGCGGGTCATGAGACGCACTATCAGAGAACTGGGGTGGATCATGAAGCGATTGAGTTCAAGGCCGTCGTAACCGGCGGCCTTGATTTTACCTAATGTTTCCAGGGCCTGTGCCTCGTTTGAGGTCACCGTGCCCAGCATGATCTGTTGTACAGCTTTTTTCATACCATCTATCCGTTGTTCTTCGGAATTTTGTTGAGCATTTTGTTCAGCTCCCTGAGCTGCTGCTCGTCCAGCCCGAAGCCGCCCTGCTGTAACACCTTTTTGAGAGGCTGCCTCGCTACCATGGCCTGCATGGCCGGGTTCTGCTGCGTGGCCGCCTGGTTGGCTTTTGGACTGCGGCTCATCATGCCCTCCAGAATCTTGGCGCCCTGCTCGGTGGCTCCGATTTCTCCCAAAGTGCTGTTGATGGAGAGGAAGCCCTCCTTGTCCATCTCATCCGTCCTCGGGGGATCGAACCAGTTGCGCACCTGCTCGGCGGAAGCAAAATAGGCAGGATTCGGCGTGGAGACCTTGGCGATCTCCATCTCGTCGCAGTACTCGCCCGCGACAGCCTTAATCGAGTGGACTCCGCTGATGGGAACACTGAACTTGAATACGTGACTGCCGGACTTGGTCTCAAAGGCCTTGTCGTCCACGTAGAGCGTGACCTCGCTGAGATTGGTGTAGGCTTTGATCTCCGTTACCGGCTCAATACGGTCATGATAACGGCTGCCGCAAAGGTGGACAAACTTTTCCTCTGACCACCAGGCCTTGTAGATGTAATAGGCGTCCTTCTTCTGACTGCGGTCAAAGGTGATAAGGCCTTTGTGGTTTTTACCCGGATCACCGGCCTCGTCACGGCCGGCAGCCGCAAACTCGAACATGTTCCAGCAGTAGGTGCCCCAGATATACGGCCTGGTGGAGAACATTTCAAGCATGTGCTCATGATACACCGCCTGGTAGCTCTCGGTAAAGTCGCCCTTTTCCGGTTTGGGAGACTGCAGGGCGATGGAGGAATCCGCACCGTACTCGGTCAGACCGATCACGGTATCCGGGTATTTGGCATGGAATTCGTCAAACCACTTGTCGTTATCCGTCATATCGCCCACATACCAGCCGTAGTACAGGTTGTAGCCGCGGATATCCGGGAGTTTCACCAGGGGGCTGTCGGTCTCCAGCAGGAAGAGATTGGCCATGGCGGAGACGCGCGTGGGATCCATGCGGTGAACCAGATCGTTCAGCAGGCGGTGGTTTTCCATCAGATCCTCCGTCACGCCGTTGAGCGTGATCTCATTGGACAGCGCCCAGCAGATGATGGAGGCGTGGTTATAGTTCTGGGTGATGAGCTCGGTCATCTGGGAGATCGTGTTGGCGCGGCCCCCATCCATGTGCACGGTGATATAGGGGATCTCTGCCCAGGCAATAATCCCCTTTTTGTCACAGAGGTCATAGAAATACTGATCGTGCTGATAGTGCGCCAGACGGATGGAATTGGCGCCCATGGACAGGATCAGTTCCATATCCTCCTCGTGCATCTCACGCGTCAAGGCGTTGCCCACACCCGCGCGATCCTGGTGACGGGAGACACCGCGAAGCGGGTAGCTCCTGCCGTTGAGGAAGAAGCCCTGCTCCGGGTCAAAGGAAAACTCCCGGCAGCCGAAGCGGTCAGAGACCTCGTCGACAGCCTCTGCGCCCACATAGGCGGTTGCCTTGGCGTGATACAGATACGGATCCTTCAGGCCGTCCCAGCGGTGAACCTGCGGGATGCGGAGAGAACCGACACCGTGGAGCTTGTCGCCCTGCTGTGTCAGCGTCAGCTCCGTCTCACCGACGCCCTCAATAGAAGCAACGACCCTGTCCCCGCCGGGCGTGGTCCAGGTCTCAAAAAGGATTTCCGCGTCCTCGCCCTCAAGCTTCGGTGTGATCTGGAAGCCCTTGCCGCCGAAATAGCTGAGGTCAAAGTGAACCACTTCCGTAACAATCAGGTACACATCCCGGTAGATTCCGCCGTAGAAGGTGAAATCGGCCCGCTGGGGATAGACCCGATCATTGGCGGAATTATCCACCCAGACCTCCAGCACGTTTTCGTCCCGGAGTGCGCCGTTTAACAGCGCACGGAAGGTGGAGTAGCCGCCGTCGTGCACAGCCAGCTCCACGCCATTGAGAACCACACGGGCAGAGGAATTCACGCCGCGAAACTCCAGCCAGGCCTGCTGCCCGGGCTGCAGCGAGGGCTTTGAAAAGGACTTGCTGTACAAGCACTTGCCCCGGTAATACATCTGTGGGCCGGTCTGCCCGTCCTCCGCGTTCCAAGTATGGGGAAGGGTCACCGTGCTCGTCACGTTCTCTTTGGTAAAGAGCCAGTTGTCGTTAAAAAGAGTGGTTGTTCTCATAAGAAACTCCCGTTTTTAGAGTTATTTAAGCCTGCTCGGCCTTTGCCGCCTCCTTGGCGCTTGCGATGCGCTTCTGGACTTCCACCATCTCGGCCTTGTCCAGCTTGCAGGGCTTCATGGCGATCAGCGTCACCAGCCAGCCCAAAATGGGAACGACATACATCACGACCATCGTGACCCAGAACACGGCAGAGGTCGCGGGATCGCCGGGCTGGGGACGGGCTGTTCCATGGTAGCCCGCGATCACGATGGCCAGGCCCGCGATCAGGGCGCCGAAGGAGGAGATGAGCTTGTCGATCAGGCTGTAAGTGCCGGTCATGACAGCGGGGACATAGCGGCCGCTGCGGTCCAGCTCATAGTCGATCACGTCGGCCATGAAGGAGTTGGAGGCGGTGGTGACGCACATCTTGGCGCCGTTGAGCGCGAGTGTGATCACAACATAGAGGATCATGGTCGGGCCGAAGCTTGCGATGCTCTTGGTACCGACGCCTGAGAAATTGACCGTCACAAAGAAAGCAAGAGCCACAAGGGAGATCACTGTGCAGACCTTCGTCCAGGTGACGATGGCTTTCTTGGAACCGTACTTGCCGGCGTAGCGGGCACCAAATGCGGCAAAAACGATCGACGGCAACATACTGACCATCTGCAGGATCGTTGCCATGCCCATATTGCCGATCAGGATACCGGCCAGCATCGTGGTAATGACACCCTGGGAGGCGGTGATCTGCGCGATCTTATCCGAGGACTGGGCGGCAATATAGCTCTGCAGGGGTTTGTTGTGCCTCAGGACCTCAAGCATGTCCTTAATCTTAAGAGGCTCAGTCTTGACAGCACCCCTGTAGTACTCGGGCTTGTCGAATTCCGAGACGCCGATGGACACCAGGATAACGCCGATGAAGCCCAGCAGTATGAAGAGCTTGGCCACGGCGGACATGAATTCCAAATTGATCTGACCGCCGAACATGGGAAGCATTACCGTATTTGTCACGATAGAGAGGACTACAGGAACCAGATAGTTAAAGGCAGTGACCCACACGCCGATGGTGGGGCGCTGCTTCGGGTCGTTGCTCATAATGGCGGGGAGCGTCTGGGCGGTC
>CAMHRJ010000224.1 GCA_946187475.1 uncultured Clostridia bacterium
TACAGCACGGTCAGCTCCGTTTCCACGGCCTCGGTGACGGGATTGCCATCCCCGTCTACGGTTTCCACGTAATTGATTTCCGTGACGGTTCCGGTGTCTGCCTCGATCTCAATCATTTCCCAGAACACCTTCCGCAGTATATCGGCGCGGTCCTCATCCATAACGGCCACGTCGCGGGGGTTGTCGGGATCGGTGTTGACAAGGACGGCATAGAAGGCAAGGACCTCTCTCCAGGAAGGCCTGCTGCCGGAAAGCTCCAGCCGGTCATAGGAATAATCGCTCTTGATTTCCTCTAACCGCTCGTTGTATTCCCGGTCGATGCGCTGGATTACAGTCCGGGTGCTCACCCGTTCCGCCTCGTCGGGCAGAAAGATCGCAAAGATGGACCCGGCGAGAAGACCGATGACCAGGATCGGGAGCAGAAAGAACATGGTCGCTCCGCCACCGGCGGCAAGGGCGGTCATGGCTGATTTTGCCGCCGCAATCGCGGCCTGGGCCCCGCGCTTGGCGGCCTGGGCCGCTTCTTTGACGCCTTTCGCGGTGCGCTGGGTCTGACGGCGGGCAAGGGCTTCTGTCTGTTTGTAAACGCAAAAGTAAACGCAAAATAACCTGTACCTACCAAAGAGCTGCCCGGTATGAGATAATGGAATGGGAAGTTGCGGAACGTTTCGGAAAATGGCGGAACGTTCCGGAATATTCCGAGACAGCATTGGAAGGGTAGTGATTTGGTGAACGCGAATCAGGTGAAGCACGCGGCGGGATTGGAGGCATGGCGGCAGCGGATAGTGGAATGCCGCGCAAGCGGGCGATCCGTCCGGGAATGGTGCGCAGCGTATGGATGCAACCCGTCAACCTATTATCGCTGGGAACGGGAGATTTTTGGAGGTCTTAAGCGGCCACAGTCAGAACCGGTGGAAAGTGAGCAAGCACTTGTCTTGCACCAGAGTCAGGCTCTTGTCGAACTCCCGGTCAGCATACCGGACAGACGGGAACTTTCCGTTCCGGACTGCCAAGCGCTGACACCCAAGGAAATAAACAGAATGCAAGCTGCACCGCCTGATTCAAGGCCCGCAGCGCAAAAGAGTCTACAGGAAGAAGCTTCCGTCTTCCGCCCGGTAGCCGTACTGCGCATCGGTGAAGCGGAGCTTTCCCTGACAAACGGCGTCTCGTCCAGGCTGATGCGGCAGCTAAAGGAGCTGCTTGGCAATGCTGAATGACGCAAAGGGCTTCCGCCGTGTCGTCATTGCCTGCGGCAGAACAGACCTGCGGCGGGGAATTGATGGGCTGGCCGCCATCATCCAGGAGCAGTTCCGGATGGACCCGTCAGAAAAGAACGTACTGTTCCTGTTCTGCGGGACCCGGTTGGATCGCATCAAAGGGCTGGTGTTTGAGGGAGACGGGTATCTGCTCTTATACAAACGCCTGGCAGCGGGAAGGTTCCAATGGCCAAGGACGCCGCAGGAGGCGATGGAAATCACGCAGGAGCAATTTGACCTGCTGATGAGCGGAATGACAATCGTCTCCACGATCCGGGAGGCAAAACCGAACAGGTTATACTGATTTCGTCAAAACGTAGAAAATGATCTGGAAAGCGGGTCACCTCAAAATGGGGCTGTGGAAATCTTTTCCGCGGCCCCATAAACAATCCACAGGCAATTTGACGAAGGCGGCCAAACGGCAGCGGAAATGAGAGTGGCGCAAACGCGGAGATTGTGGTATAATGGAGCCAGCCCAGAGAGGAAGGTGTTGCTCCATGAAGCAGTATTCTGCGGAAGAACTGAACCAGATGAACAAAGAGGACGTCATTGCTTTGCTCCTGCAGTCACAGAAGCAGAATGCCCTTTTCTGGGAACAGCTTGCCACCATGCAGGCCCAGCGCTTCGGTCGGAAGACCGAGAAGCTGGAGGAGCTTGCCGGGCAGCTTGGCATGTTCAATGAGGCTGAGGCGGAAGCGGAAAAAGCGGAGCCCGAGGACGAGACAGGCGAGCCGGAAACAGAGGAAATCACCTATACCCGCACCAAGCGGCCAAAGGGCAAGCTGGACGAGATGCTGAAGGGGCTGCCTGTTCGGGAGGAGCGGCACGAGCTGAGCGAAGAAGAACTGACGGAGGTCTTTGGAGAAAACGGCTGGAAGCAGCTGCCGGACGAGGTTTACCGGAAGCTGGAATACCATCCCGCCACCAAAGAGGTCGTAGAGCACCATATCGCGGTGTATGCTGCCAAGAAGGAGGACCGGATTGTCCGGGCACCTCATCCGGCAGAGCTGCTGAATCACAGCATTGCGACGCCCTCTCTTGTGGCAGGGATCATGAACGGCAAATATACCAACGCCATGCCGCTGTACCGAATCGCCCAGGAGCTGGAGCGGACAGGCGTAAAGATCCCGGTGCCGACGCTGGCAAACTGGGTTATCCGCTGCGGGGAACGTTATTTGAGCCTCGTCGCAGAACGTTTACAGGCGGAGCTCCGAAAGCTGCCGATATTGCAGGCAGACGAAACGGTCTGCAACGTGCCGAAGGACGGACGCCATGCCAATTCCGAGTCCCGGATGTTCGTCTACCGCAGCGGAGAGTTCGAACGGGAGAAGGTCATCATCCTGTATGATTACCGGAAGACCCGCAGCTCAGAGCACGTTTTGGAGTTTCTGGAAGGATTCTCCGGGATTCTGGTTTCGGACGCCTTTGGAGGCTACCACGCAATAGACCGGAAGGAGCATATCCCAATCCGGAACGCAAATTGCTGGGCTCACGCAAGACGCTCGTTCGCGGACGCGCTGAAGGTGATGAAGAAAAGCGGCCCAAGCAAACAGCGTGTCAAGAAATCCGTTGCCTACCAGGCACTGGACCGGATTGCTTCTCTTTACGCACTGGAGGAGCAATGGAAGGATTTGAGTCCGGAAGAACGCTATAACCGCCGCCAGGAGCACTCGAAGCCTCTGGTGGAGGCCTATTTCGCATGGATAAAAACGATTGATCCGGAGACAGTGGTCTCGGAGAATACCAGAAAGGGCCTGCGCTACAGCATAAACCAGGAGCAGTATCTCAAGGTTTTCCTGGACGACGGCAGCGTTCCCATTGATAATTCCGCCTGTGAACGAGCAATCCGGCCGTTCTGCGTGGGCCGCAACAATTGGCACATCTGCGATTCGATTCACGGCGCCAAGGCCAGCGCAGTCGTTTACAGCTTGGTGGAGACGGCAAAAGCAAACCGTCTGAAACCGTATGAATACCTCAAGCACTTGCTCACTGAAATCCCTAAGCACATGGATGACTCGGACACCGCCTTCCTGAATGATCTGCTTCCCTGGTCCGATGCCCTCCCGGATATTTGCAGAAAACCCGCTCCCTGATAACAGCCTCCCGCCGGCAGCACCCGCTGCCGGCTCCTTTTATGTGTACAGTACGGGTTATTTACCGTTTACAACAACATTATTCTACTATGTAATTATTCTGAGATAGCGAATAGGCGATACAACAATCGCTGTATCGCCTGCTGTGGTATTTGTTGTAAAGAGATGGCGGAGCTATGGCGGAGGACTACTGGAATAGCTTAGTTGTTGCTTGTAAATGTGTTAAGCTTTATGCGTCGCGGCGGACGCGGTTTAGGACTTGCAGGTAGTTGGGGCTCAGCATGAAGTCGATGATTCTCGCTTTTGGGATGTAATAGGTGTGGCGGACCACGTAATGCTCCACCAGGTTTTTACGCAGGAGCTTCCGGGCGTAGGTATCGCCGATGCGGAGCATGGCGCAGAATTCTGCGATGGTTACCACATCCGGGTAAAGCCGGAAGCGCTTCTCATAATCTTGTCTTGTCATGATCAGTTCTCCTTTTTGGCTGTGCATATGGCGCACGATGCAAGTGTGTTCAGTGCTGACAGCCCGGTGGGCTGTCGCAGGCGGTGCCGGGGAGCTATGCACGAAGGCAG
>CAMHRJ010000225.1 GCA_946187475.1 uncultured Clostridia bacterium
TCCCGGGCGATCATGACGATGTGACGCGCGTTGCGGACGCTGACAGGCGCCAGCAGCAGCTTGGTGCTGTAGGCCTGGTTGGTGTTGTTGGAGACGGCAATGCGCGCTTCGCTGTAGCCAGCGCCTTCGGGGTAGGTAAAGGGCGTATCGCCGGCATAGATCAGCGGCTCGTTATTGTCGTTTACGAGGAACGCCTCGCTGGGAACCGTGTCGATTTCCCAATCGACGTTGTACTGCCAATTCTCCGCCTGCTCATCGCTCAGGCCCATGAGCTCACGCCAGTCGTGGGTCTCGAAGATCGGAGCGGCAGTCCAGTCACCATAGAAGGTCAGGAACGTGACATGCTGGCTTTCAGAAGCATCTTCATCCAGACTGTCAAAATACACATAACCATCCAGGAAAGCGCCGTTTTCGAAGCACTCATCCAGATATTCCTTCACATCATCCGTGAGGGTGATCGTCACATTGACGGTCTTACGCTCGCCGGGAGCGAGGGTGATGGTCTCGGGGGCATTCAGCGTGTAGTCCACGCCCTCCTCCAGAGGAATCGGCTGAAGTGCGTTGTAAATCCGGTAGTCCGGCGCATCCTCGGTACCGAAATTATCGCCCACGACGGCGTCCGTCAGGACATCCAGGCCCAGGGCATAGGAGCGCTCGACATCGGCGGTATTCTGTACATCCGTGGTGATAGTGTAAACACCGGCCCTTGCGGGGTCGTCACCCAGCTCTGCGAAGGGATCGGAAACAACCAGAATCGTATTATATGCGGCCTGCAGATCCAGGCAGCCGGCGCCCTGCTGGCGGGAGCTGTAAGGTACCGCGCCGTATTCGTCCGCATAGGCAATCAGCGTACGGGCGCTGGAAGCCGTGCGGTTTCGTGCAATTTCAGCTGCTTCCTGCTTGGAGAGGTTCGGGTTGTCCGCGCAGATGGCGTCCAGCAGGGACGCAAAGCCGCCCGCCGCGTTGGGCGAGGACATGGATGTGCCAGACATGACCTGATAGCCGTCCTTGGTGCCTGCGGTGACGGAATTCACATTGCCGCCGATGGCCGTGATCACGGGCTTGATCTGCAGATCATTGGTCGGGCCCCAGCTGCTGAAGCTGGCCACATTCCACGCTTCGGGGTTCGCAACAATGGTCGCCTCGGAATCCACATGGAACGTCTTCGCTTCCTGGGCCTCCAGGGCCGCGCCTGCCTCCTGAGAGACGAAGACGGCAGGAATCGTTTTGGTATCAACGGCCATGGAGATCAGTGTACCGGGCTGATTGTCATAGACGACTACGGCGCTGGCGCCTGCATTGGCGGCGTTGGCGGTCTTCTCTTCAAAGGTGATCTCACCGCGAGAAACCACGGCAACCTTATCCTGGACGTCAAGGTCCTGATAATCCTCGGCAGCACCGACGTTGGGAACCATCACGTACGCCAAATCCTGACCGGAAAACTTGTCCAGGAACACGGTGCCGTCGCTGTCGAGGTAGGAATACTGCTCGCCCGCGATGCGGATCTGGTAGGCGGGATAGATAACGTTCTCCGCGGCGGCCACAGCGATATTGCCGTTATAGGACGCGGGAGAGCCCAGCGTGCCGTAGTCGACAAAGCCCGTGGTCAGATAACCGGGGCCGGCGAAGTTTTCCGCATAGTCCGCCATGCTGCCCTCATTGCCAGCAGAAACACAGCAGACAACACCGGCCTTCTCCAGCCGTTCGTAGATGCGGTCGTTGAGCACGGATTCCTCGTCCTCCACAAAGCCGCTGGTGGCGCCGATGGACATGTTGATCACGTCCGCGCCCAGCTTATAGGCGTCCTCCAGGGCCGCCATGTAAATGTCGGAGCTGGTGGTCTCCTCCTGGGAGGAGAAAATCTTCATGGCAAGAATCTGCGCATCGGGGGCGCTGCCGCGGAAGGTGACCTCCCCTTCCGGGGTGACCGTATAGCCCGCCGCAATACCGGCAACGTGGGAGCCGTGGCCGGAATGGTCGTCCTCAGCGCTGCGGTCCTTGTCTGCATAGTCATACTGATAGGGAATCTTCTGAGAATAATAGGCGCCGTGACCGAGACGCAGAATGGACTTCACCATACTGCTCTTGGTATAAGCCGGCGTCTGGAGCATACCGTCATAAACGGCAAAAGCCTCGTGATCAACGGTGATGCCGCTGTCCAGGATGGCGATGACCTTGCCGGAACCGTCGGCAGAAAGCGTGTCGTTCATCCAGGCGGCATTGATCATCTCCGAAGCACTGACCGAGCTGGGCTGGTCCTCCGGCAGACGGTACTCTCTGGCAACCACAACATCCGAAACGCCGGGGAGTTCCGCAACGGTGTCCAAATCCGCGAAGTCCAGCGTCAGGGACATGCCGTTGAGCAGATCGGTGTACTCAAAATTCAGCGTAAAGGCGATCGCCATCTGCTGCAGCTTTTCCATGACAGCCTTGTGCTCTGCCAGCAGCTTTTCATAGGTGCTGGAGGCCTGCAGGAAGAAGCTGCCCTTTTCTGCAAGCGGCTGGCTCTTCGTCAGAACGATCGCGCGCACCTGATCGCCGGGCTTGTACTGCCCGCTGAGCCGGGACGAAAGCGCTTCCGTGCGCCGGTTTTCCAGGGCGCTGAGCAGACGCTTCCCGCTGTCAGCCTGCACGGGACCTGCAGCAAAAACGGAGGTGCACAGCGAGAGCACCAGAGCCAGCACCAGGGCCAGCGATAACCATCTCTTCTTCATTTTCACAAATTCCCTCCTGTCATTTTCTATGAAATGATAGTTTTGGTCACATTATATCATTTTGTGAATAAATTGTAAAGGTAAAAACAGGAAGAACGGTGCGGTTTATTACAACCACACCGTTTTCTGCTGTATTCCATTTCTTATGCGTCTGCCGGCTGCCCGTCATGGGCCTTCCAGACACATTCTCCCAGTTGCAGATCGGTAAACACCGCCGTGAAGCTGGACTCCTCCGGACTGCAGGCATAAATGCCGAATCGAATCGTTCCGACGCCCTCCAGCATATGACAGACGCGCATCTGGGAAAAACGCTCGCCGTCCCGCGAGCATTCGATACAATAGTCGTCTTCCCTGCGGCTGAATCGATACCACATCACGCGTTCCTCCGCTGGAATCGCCGTGGTCGCCCAGTCGGAATAACCATGGTTTGTCACCACAGAACCCAGATGATGAAAAGTCTCATTTTCGTATTCCACCGAGGCTTTCAGCCAGTTTTCCGAATTGAGATACATCACGATTCCGCATTGGTCAAAGCGATGATGGCTTCCAGAGAAATCGGTTTTTACAACAAATGAAAAGTATTGTTCCGCTGTTTCCATTTGAAGAAGCGGCGCATTGTCGTTCCGGAAGTGATAGTAGGTTCGCTGCCAGAGGTCCGTATGGGGTTGCGTCGTGATTTCAATCCGTCCCGGAGCAATCGTGTATTGCACAGGTTCCCGGGTCCATTTCAAATGCTCAATCATGTTCATTTCTCCCCCGTGTCATGAACGGCGTCTGTTTTTTATCCGGTTCTTTGGTCGCAATCACAGCCGTGTACAGCGCGACTGCAAGCCCGACGGCAGCGCTGGCAGCGCCGAACAGGAGTTCAAAGGTTCTTCGATTCATATGTGTCTCCTCTCAACCCAATGTAAAATGATTATCAACACTCTAGCACAGGATTTAATATGCGTCAATTTGCTTCGCAAATTTGATGTCTGTTGGTTCGGTCGCTCGATCAAAACGTAATTGTTCAAACTTGCATAGGGAGAGTCTGAGAGGGGATGGGCTTCCCCTCTCAGGAATTTGAGCGCAGCGGATCATCGCTCGCCTTTGGCGAGCCACCAAAAAAGAAGGCCACCGAATGGTGGCCTTCTTTTTTGGTGCTCCAGCGGGGATTCGAACCCCGGACACCCTGCTTAAAAGGCAGGTGC
>CAMHRJ010000226.1 GCA_946187475.1 uncultured Clostridia bacterium
TCAGCTGCCTGAAGGGCGTGTTCTCCGGCGGCGACAGCCTCTCCGTGGAGCTGAAGAAGAAGTTCGACAAGTTCCTCTACGACCACCACGCCACCATCCAGGTGCGGGAGGGCTACGGCACCACCGAGACCGTCACCGCCTGCTGTCTGACCCCGGCCCACATGTTCAAGGAGGGCAGCATCGGTCTGCCGTTCCCGGATACCTACATCAAAATCGTCGAACCCGGCACCGACCGGGAACTGCCTTACGGTGAAGAGGGCGAGATCCTGCTTTCCGGCCCCACGGTCATGAAGGAGTATATGAAGCACCCGGAGGAGACTGCCCAGACTCTGCAGCACCACGCCGACGGCCTCACCTGGGTCTATACCGGCGACCTGGGCATCATGGACAACGAGGGCTTCATCTTCTTCCGGGGCCGCGCCAAGCGTATGATCATCTCCTCGGGCTACAACGTCTATCCCGGCCAGCTGGAGAACATTCTGGACGCCCACCCGGCGGTGCAGATGAGCTGCGTCATCGGCGTGCCCGACCCCTACAAGATGCAGAAGGTCAAGGCCTTCGTGAAGCTGGCCGCCGGCTTTGAGCCCACAGAGGAGACCAAGAAAATGATCCTGGACTACTGTCGGGAGCACATCGCCAAGTACGCCATGCCCTACGACATTGCCTTCAAGGAGGACATGCCCAAGACCCTGGTGGGCAAGGTGGCCTACCGCGTCCTGGAGGAAGAGGAGCTGGCAAAGATCAAAGCCGAGGAAGTCAAGGCCGAGTAACAACCAAAAACGCAAAAAGCAAGCACAGATTTGTGCTTGCTTTTTATATTACGGTTGCCAGCAGATACGCCAGCAGCAGGCTGAACAGATTGCTCAGGAAGTTCACCGCGTCGTTGTTCATCCATTTCACGCCGGAGGCCAGCAGCGCTGCTTCTCCGCAGTGGGATTCCCGCTCCGTGATCTGCCCGCAGACCGGGCAGCGGAATTTTGCCTGTGCCCGAGAGCCCAGCAGACTGTCGAACATGGCACCGAGAAAGCCAGCGGCGGTGATGACGGGCAGAGTGTCGGCGCGCCCGGTGCCCAGGGCAAACACCCCGGCGATGACCGCCGCGCCCAAAAGCTCAGAGGCGGTGCCCAGGAGACTCACGCCGCCGGAGAGACCCGCCGGGATGGGGCGGAAGGTACAGATGTCCCGGGGCGGCGCTTTGGACAGGGGGCCCACCTTGGAGGCCAGACTGTCCGCCAGACTCTCCGCCATGACGCCGGCATAGGCGATGAAAAATCCGTCCTTGCCCGTGAGGGCATAGAGCAGCATGGCGCCGCCGGCCAGACCCACGTTGCACCCAACGCGTACCGCGTCCCGGCTGCCGGATTTGCGGCGAACGGATAAGGGGTCCTTCCGTTCGCCGGCAAACCGGTCGGCGGCCACCGTACCAAGCAGCGTGACCGCCAGCACCGCAAAGGCGGTGCCGCCGCCCACGGCGGTGATCAGCAGGCAGAGGGCGAAAGCCAGCAGGGTGCCGCCGAGGGTCAGCGCCCGCCGCCAGAGGGCCAGTCCCGCCAGCGCGGAGCTCAGCAGGAGGGCAGGGAGGTATTCCATCACACGCCCTCCCTTTGGAAAAGGAAATTTGGAGAATCAGTGGTTGTGCTCCGCATAAGATTCGCCGCCGTGGATGTAGCCCGGCTGCTTGGTCGAAATGATGTCCGCCTCCCGGGGGTCGGATTCCATCAGGTGCATCATGCTGCCCTTGAAGGTCTTATAGAACCACACGCCCGGGGTGAAGACCAGCTTCACATACAGCACGCTCAGCCAGACCCGGAAGCGGCTGGGCTCCGTGACCTTCTGGACGCGGCTTTCGGTGTAGACCATCTTGCCGATGTGCTTCGGGCAGTTGCTCTCGCAGATGCCGCAGCCCAGGCACTTGTCCAGATCGATCTTGTGATTGCCGTTCTCATCAAAGCTGAGCGCCTGCACGGGACATGCTTTCACGCACTTCTGGCAGTGGACGCATTCGCTCTCCTGGAACTGAGGCAGATAGGGGCCGTTGTAGTTCACGAAGGGAACGTGATACTGGGTCTTCAGCGTCAGCGGCATGCAGCAGCAGGGGCAGCAGAAGCAGAGATTGTCCTGATAGGGCTGCACGCAGCTCTCCACCACGGCGATGAGATTCCGCTCATGGGCCATATCCGCCGCGGCCAGACATTCCTCCACGCTGACGGCCCGCTCGCCGGCCTTTTTCTTCAGCTGGCCGTAGAAGTTCAGACCGAAGCAGGTGTTGATGGGGTTGTCGCAGTTGCCGCGGACCGTGCGGCAGACGCAGGGGCTCACGGCGATGTCCGTGGTGTTGCGGATGATGTCCTTGGCCACCTCGATGGGCACCACCACGGAGTTGGTGTGGATGTAGCGGTAGTGCAGCTCCAGACTCTTGCGGATCAGCGGCCCGATGATGGGCTTCACGGCCAGCTGGCCCATCATGTAGGAAAACCGCACCACGTCCACGGTGTTCTTCAGATGCTTTTTCAGGAAGTTGGCGCGAAACTTCGCGTCGCTGTCATAGAGGGTGATGCCGTCCACCTCCACCTTGCGGGAGGTGTAGCGATTCGTGCTTTTCACTTCAGTTGCCATGATGATTCTCCTTTTCGTTCGTCCAAATGGGGTTAAAACCTTTCCAAGCTCAGTGTAGCAGAAGGACAATGAAAAAGATAATATTTTGTCAAACAAAGTTCATAACACCGCTGGTTATGAACTTCATAACCGGACAGAGATTGATTTTTCTGTTCAGGAATGCTAGAATCGAACCGAGGTGAGAGCGTATGGAACTGCGGGATTTGCGGTATTTCTGCGTCACGGCGGAGCTGGAGAGCGTCACCCGGGCGGCGGACTCCCTGTGTGTGTCTCAGCCCTTCGTGACGAAGGTCATCCACCGTTTGGAGGAGGAGCTGGGTACCCAGCTGTTCGATCTGGAAAAGCGGCGCATCGTCTTAAACGAAAACGGCGCCTATTTTTACCGGGAGGCCAAAGACATCCTGAACCGGCTGGACCGGCTCATGGACAACATGGCGGCGCGGCAGGAGCAGGCGGAGTTCACCACCCAGCTGCTGTATAACAACGCGGGCTATCTCAGCGCCCTGAATAACGCCTTCATGGAGCACTATCCCAAGGGCGTCCTCTCGGAGACCTTCGCCCGGCGCGGGGAGATCATCGACCTGCTGAACACCGGCAAGGCGGACTTTGCCATCACGCTGCCGCCTATCACTGGCGAGGAATCCCGTATGATCGAGACCATCACCGTCCTGAAGGATACCGGCAGCATCATGGTGCCGCCGGACCATCCGCTGTATGAAAAAAGCTTCGTCACCTTCGAGGAGCTGGCGCCGTACCCCATCGTCATCGCCCCCAAGGGCAGCGGCATGCGCGACACCATCGACTCGATCTATGCCAAGTATGGCCTGACCCCCAACGTGGTCTATGAGACCAACGACATGGACCTGCAGCAGCGGGCGGTCCTGGTGAACAAGATCGGCATCGCCTTCATGTCCATCATCCACACCCGGGACCCCCTCATCGGCCAGTACTGCCGCAAGACCCTCTCGGACCAGTGCTTCGGCACCGTGGGTCTGAGCTATAACAAGTTCCGCCCCATGACCGCCGGCATGCAGGAGTTCAAGCGCTTCGCCGTGGCCTTCTTCGGCAAGCTCCAGGAAATGGCCGACGAGATCTGAACAAAATAAGTTATGTAAACCGCCTTCGGAATTTTCAACTCCGCAGGCGGTTTTAACTTTGTAGTTGACAAATATAGCGATTGTATTCAATAATAGAGGTATCAAATCCAAGGAGGGAGACGCAATGGAATATTTAGTAGTACTCTTGATTTTTGTCGTCTTC
>CAMHRJ010000227.1 GCA_946187475.1 uncultured Clostridia bacterium
TAGGCGATCACGCGCACGTAGTAATCACCCGCAGGGAGGCCCACAGGGTCAAAAGTCTTCGACTCCCCTGCTGTGTTTCCGAAGCCCACCAGACTATCCAGCTGATCGGTGTAGATGATCGTCTCCCAGCTGGAGGTGCTGACCGGCTCCGTGCCGGAGCTTTCGTCGTTGAATTCCAGGTTGATATACCCGTCCTCCGGCAGATTGATCTTCCAGTAAAAATTCGTCTGGCCATCCTTCACCGTGCCCAAAGCCGGATAATTCCGAAGGATGGTCAATGCCTTGGTGAAGGAGTCGTTGACTGTTGCCGCACTCACGCCGGTGAGGAGCAGACTGAAGATCATCACCAGCGCCAGCAGCAGAGAAAGAAACCGTTTCGCTTTCATACCGAGACCTCGCTTTCATTTGTATAGAATTATACATGATAATTGTAACACAATCCAAAATCTGCCGCAAGCGGAAATCCCCTTATTTTTTGTGCGTATTTTTGCGTTTTCCTCTTCCCCATTGGGTAAAAACATGGTATAATGACGAAAAACACAGGCGAATGGAGGGATGATCGTGGAACCGTTGGAGCAGGCATTGAGCATGCTGCCTTTCTGGAACGATCTGACCGAGGCGCAAAAGCAGCAGGCCCGCACCGGGTCGCGGCTGAACCACTATGAAAAGGGCGCCATGGTCCACACCTGCACGGGCGAATGTCTGGGCCTTGTCATGGTGAAAAGCGGGAAGATTCGCGCTTACATGACCAGCGAGGATGGGCGTGAGATTGCCCTTTACCGGCTCACCGACGGGGACGCCTGTGTGCTGGCGGCCTCCTGCGTCATTCGGGCCATCACCTTCGAGGTGCAGCTCACCGCCGACGTGGACACAGAGCTGCTGGTGCTGAACGCCCCCACCTTCCTGTCGCTGACCCAAAACAATCTGCATGTGGAGTGCAGCATGTACAAGCTGGCCACGGAGCGCTTTTCCGACGTGATGTGGTCCATGCAGCAGCTGCTGTTCACCAGCTTCGACAAGCGTCTGGCCCAGCATCTCTGGGAGGAATCGGACCACGCCCGCGCTCCCATCAAGGCCACCCACGAGCAGATTGCCAAGGACACCGGCGCCGTGCGGGAGACCGTGACGCGGATGCTCCGGAACTTCGCCGAGGACGGTATGGTGAAGCTGGGTCGCGGCTCCGTGACCATCACGGACGCGGACAAGCTGAAAAAACTTGCCCTTTTGTGACCTGAGCACGGAAAAGCCGCAAACTTCCGGGTATACTGAAATCAACCTGAACACAAGAAAGGAAGTACAAACATGGTTACTGTCATTACCCAAGCCAATTTCGAGTCTGAGGTTCTTCAGTCCGATAAGCCCGTTCTGGTGGATTTCTGGGCCAGCTGGTGCGGCCCCTGCAAGATGCTCTCCCCCGTGGTGGACGAGATCGCCGCAGAGAATCCCGACGTGAAGGTCTGCAAGATCAATGTGGACGACGAACCCGGTCTCGCCGGTCAGTTCGGCATCATGAGCATCCCCACGCTGCTGGTCTTCAAGGACGGCAAGGTGGCCAACAGCTCCGTCGGCGTGCGTCCCAAGGCCGCCATCCTGGACATGCTCAAATAACATCGTGATTTACACACAGCCAGAGGAAACTCTGGCTCTGTGTCATTTTTGCATTTTTGAATTAGGAGGAAAATTCCATGCATTGCACCATGAAGATCTATGACGATCTGCTGTGGATCGGCGCCTCTGACCGGCGTCTGGCCCTGTTCGAGAGCGTCTACCCCATCCCCCGCGGCGTCAGCTACAACAGCTACCTGCTGCTGGACGAGAAGACCGTCCTGCTGGACACCGTCGATCACTCCGTCTCCGGCCAGTTCTTTGAGAATCTGGAGTATGGCCTGAACGGACGGCCCCTGGACTACATCGTCGTGCACCACATGGAGCCCGACCACGCCAAGACCCTGGGCGACACCGTTCTGCGTCACCCCGAGGCCAAGATCATCTGCAACGCCAAGATCGCGGAGATGATCAAGAACTACTTCACCTTCGACATCGATTCCCGCGCCATCCTCATGGAAGAGGGCGGCACCATGTGCTTCGGCAAGCACACCCTAGCCTTCGTCATGGCCCCCATGGTCCACTGGCCGGAGGTTATGGTGAGCTTCGACGTCGCCACCGGCACCCTCTTCTCCGCCGACGCCTTCGGCACCTTCGGCGCTCTGAACGGCAACCTCTTCGCCGATGAGTACGACTTCGAGCACGACTGGCTGCCCGACGCCCGCCGCTACTTCACCAACATCGTCGGCAAGTACGGTGTCCAGGTCCAGGCCCTGCTGAAGAAGGCCGCTACCCTGGACATCCGCATGATCTGCCCGCTGCACGGTCCTGTGTGGCGCAAGAACATCGGCTGGTTCGTGGACAAGTACGACAAGTGGAGCAGCTACACCCCCGAGGACAACGCGGTCATGATTGCCTACGCCTCCGTCTACGGCAACACGGAGAACACCGCTCATGTACTGGCCTCCATGCTGGCCGAGCGCGGCGTACGCAACATCGCCATGTACGACGTGAGCCAGACCCACGCCAGCGTCATTGTAGCTGAGGCCTTCCGCTGCAGCCATCTGGTGTTTGCCTCCACCACCTACAACGCCGGCATTTTCGTGAACATGGAGAACACCCTCCATGACATCGCCGCCCACAACGTCCTGAACCGCAAGGTCGCCATCATCGAGAACGGCTCCTGGGCGCCCACCAGCGGCGGTCTCATGCGCAACATTCTCAAGCCGCTCAAGGGCATCGAGTTCCTGAACGACCGCTTCACCATCACCTCCTCCCTGAAGGAGAAGCAGCTGCCCGAGCTGGAAGCCCTGGCCGACGCCATCTGCGAGAGCATCCCGAAGCCGCGGCCCATCGTGAACGAGGGCGCACAGAACCCCGCTGCCCTGTTCAAGTTCACCTATGGCCTGTACGCTCTGGGTGCCAAGGAAGGCGACAAGGACAACATCTGCGTCATCAACACCGCCCAGCAGATGGCCAACAAGCCGGAGCGCATCAGCATCTCCGTCATCAAGGCCAACTACACCTGCGGCATGATCGAGCGCACCGGCAAGTTCACCCTGGGCATCCTGACCAAGGAAGTTCCCTTCAGCTTCTTCCAGCAGTTCGGCTTCCAGTCCGGCGCCGACACGGACAAGCTGGCCGGTTTCGATTTCGTTGACCGCGCCGAGAACGGCATCGTATATCCGAATCGTTACATCAACGCCATGTTCTCCTGCAACGTGCTGGAGAGCTATGACCAGGGCAGCCACCGGATGTTCATCGCAGAGATCGTAGAGAGCAAGGTCTTCTCCAACGACGAGGGCGTGACCTACGACTACTACCGCTCCGACATCAAGCCCGCTCCCAAGCCGCTGGCCAAGGCCGAGGGCGCCTGCTGGGTCTGCTCCGTCTGCGGCTACGTCTACGAGGGCGAGGAGATCCCCGCCGACTTCGTCTGCCCGCTGTGCAAGCACCCCGCCAGCGACTTCACCAAGCGCGAAGCCACCCCGGGCGACGACCGCGTGGGTTGGGTCTGCACCGTCTGCGGCTATGTCTACGAGGGCGAGACTATGCCCGACGACTTTGTCTGCCCGCTGTGCAACCACACCAAGGCCGACTTCAAGCCTCTGGAGTAAGACAATCACACAAAACAGATTTGGCGCAGTCCCCTCGGGGACTGCGCCTTTTTCATTCACTCAAACGGACGAAGAATCCCCGCTCCGCAATTGCGGAGCGGGGATTTGGTTTAGCTTGCTTTGATCATCCGACGATGATCTTTGCGATGGCGGTGGTGCGGGTGCTGCCGTTGGCATCGGTGATGATGCAGCGGTACAGTCTGC
>CAMHRJ010000228.1 GCA_946187475.1 uncultured Clostridia bacterium
CGCCGCGGCGACGGAGGCGGGCTCGCACCCCAGGTGCAGGGCGGCGCAGGCGGCGTCCTTCCGGTGATGGACGGGGCGCAGGATACCGTGAGCGCGGTGGATTCCGCCCTGAGAGAGCTGAACGCCGTGCTCGGTCGCGGGAGGGACAGCCTCACGGCGATCATCACCCGCGTGGAGCAGGCGGAGCCGGACAAGCAGCTGCAGACGCTCATTGACATGCTCGGCGGGAACGCGGAGCAGTATGGCTCCTTTTTCTCCGCGCTGGTGGATGTGGACGTGCAGGAGGTCTATTCGGTCAACTCCTACGGCACTGCCATGGCGCCGTTTTATTCCGTGCTGGCCCTCTGGGTCGGCGGGGTCATCCTCGTCTCGATCCTGAAGGTGCACGCGGACGCGGAGAGATTCCCCGCCGCCACGGAGACCCAGCGGTTTTTCGGGCGCTTCACATTGTTCTTTCTCGTGGGGCAGGTGCAGGCGGCGGTCATCGTGCTGGGAGATCTTTATCTGCTGGATGTGCAGGCGGCGAGGCCCTGGCTGCTCTGGGCTGCGGCAGCGGTCACCAGTCTGGTGTTCGTGCTGCTGATCTACGCGCTCACGCTCTCCTTCGGCGACATCGGCAAGGCCATCGTCGTCGTGGTCATGGTGCTGCAGATCGCGGGCTCCAGCGGCAGCTATCCCATCGAGATCCTGCCGACGATCTTTGAGAAGATGTATCTTTTCTTCCCGTTCCCGTACGCAATCAACGCCATGCGCGAGGCGATCTGCGGGGTGTATCGGTATGATTACCTGATCGATCTGGGCAAGCTCCTGCTCTTCGGCGCGCTGGGTCTGGCGATCGGTCTGCTGGTGCGCAGACCCTTCATCGGCATGAATGAGTTTGTGGAAGAAAAGCTGGAAGAAACGGAGGTGATCTGATATGGCAAAGCGAAAGCCGCAGCGGGACGACCGCTATGAAAAGCTCTATGCCCGACTGCTGACGCAGACGGAGCTGCTGCACCAGTCCAACAAGCGGCGCATCCGCCGCGGATTGTGGGGCTTGCTGGTGCTGCCGACGGTGCTGGCGGTGCTGCTCTGGCTCACGGACAGCTCCCGAATCGTGTTTCTGCTGGTCTGGGTTCTGGGCATGTTCCTGCTCTCGGCCTACCTCATCACGGTGGAATATCTGGATCATAAGGTCATTCGGGCCATGCAGGGCGTATCTTCCGAAGAGCTGGGCTTTGACGAGCTGGTGCCGGAGCTGGAGCGCCCGATCCACAACCGCATCGCGGCCCGGCGGGAGGAAAGTGCCTCGAAACCGGATCAGAAAGAGGCGGAAGCATGAGAACCATCGCCAAAATCATGCGCACGGATCTGCAGCGGATGACGGCCAGCGTCGTCGCCATCGTGACGCTGCTGGGACTGTGCATCATTCCGTGCCTCTATGCATGGTTCAACATTTTCTCCAACTGGTCGCCCTATGACAGCGAGGCCACCGGCCGGATCCGCGTGGCTGTGGTGAGCAGCGATCAGGGCGCGGAGCTTCTGGGCCTGCAGGTCAATGTGGGCGACAAGATCATCGAGGCGCTGCAGTCCAACGCTTCCATCGGCTGGGAGTTCCCGGATTCCGCAGATGCGGCGCTGGAGGGCGTCCGGGCCAGCGATTACTACGCGGCGCTGATCGTGCCGGAGGACTTCACGGCCCACGCCCTCAGCTTTCTCACCGGGGAGCTTCAAAACCCGCAGCTGCAGTACTATGAAAACGAGAAGAAAAACGCCATTGCCCCGAAGATCACCAGCAAGGCCAAAACCGCCGTGCAGGAGCAGGTGAACGCCGCCTTTGTGGAGACCATCACCGCCTACGTGAGCAAGGCGTCCACCGTGCTCTCCGCCAGCGGTCATGACCCGCAGGCCATGCTGCGCACGCTCTCCGCGCAGACGCAGCAGCTGGCCGACCGCCTCAGCGACGCCGCCGGCGTGCTGGCGGCCGCCTCCGATCTGACGGCGGCAGCAGATCAGCTCATCGGCCTGTCGGAAGCGCTGGTAGGCGACGCCTCCCAGATCACCCAGGCGGGTGGCAGCGTCATCGGCAGCGCAGGAGACGCCGTCTCGGACACGGATTCCGCCGTCCAGGAAACCGCTGACGCGCTCCGGCGCCTGGGCGCGGAGCACGCTGCGGACCTGCAGGAGCTCAACGACGTGCTGACGGCGGCGTTTACAGACGTCAATCGCTATAACGACTTTGTCACAAGCGATCTCACCTCCCGGCTGCAGCTGCTCGCAGCGCGAAAGGACAGCGCTTCCACCGCCGCGGCGGATCTGAAAGTGCTCGGGCTCGATGTGCCGGCAGACGGCTTCACCCGCCTCGCGGAGCGATACGGAAACATCTATGACTGTCTCTCCCGGCTGGAGACCGTGACAGAGGCCGGCTGGGCCGGGGTGAAACATTCCCAGCAAGCCATTCTGGATGAGATCAGCGAAGCGCAAAAGATCGTCGCCCTCCTGTCCTCTGCGGGGACGGATGTGCTGGAGAGCAGACTTCAGCAAGCGATCGGCGCGGCACAGAGCGCAGTCGATGCCGCGGGCGCCTCGCTGGCTGGAATGGGCGGCGACTTTCAGACGCTCGCCGGCGTGCTGGACGGATATGGCGACGCGCTGGACGCGCTGCATGGCAGCCTCACCGACACGGCCCAGGCCGTCACCGGACTGCAGGATCGGATTGCAACGGTGTCCGGCCTGCTGGAGCGCCTCTCAGAAAGCGAGCTCCTCGGACGGCTGACCGGCGTGCTCACAGACGACGCCGCGCTGATCGCAGACTATCTCGCCTCGCCCGTGCGGATGGACACCCAGGTGCTCTATGAGGTGCGGGAATACGGCTCCGCCATGGCGCCGTTTTATACCGTGCTGGCCCAGTGGGTCGGCGCGCTGCTGGCGGCGGTGTTGCTGAAGGTCCGCATCAAACACCCGGAGCAGTATCCCGGGCTGCGGCCGTGGCAGAGCTTCTTCGGGCGCTATGGGCTGTTCCTGTTCGTGGGGCTGGCCCAGGGGCTGATCGTATCGCTGGGCGATCTCATCTACGTCGGCGTCCAGTGCCTGCACCCGGTGCGCTTCGTGCTGGCGGCGTGCCTCAACGGCGTCTGCTTCACCATGATCAACTACGCGTTGGTGTTCGCGCTGGAGAACATCGGCCAGGCGCTGGGCGTCATCGTGCTGGTGGTGCAGGTGGCGGGCGCCGGCGGCACCTACCCGGTGGAGGTGCTGCCCCGCGTGTTTCAGAAGCTCTATCCCGCCATGCCCTTCCGCTATGCCATGGACGCCATGCGCGAATGCGTGGCCGGGATGTATGGTCACACCTACGCCAAATGTATGGGTGTGCTGGTGCTCTTTACGCTGGGCGCCCTGGGGCTGGGCCTCGCGCTCTATTGGCCGGCAAAGTGGCTGAACCGGCTCATCAGCGAGAGCAAGGAAAAAAGCGAGATCATGCTTTGATTTTTAGACAGAGAGAGTGGATGAACATGCTGATTGATTTTCGCGCGCAGATTCTGCCCGGGATGGACGGCCTTTGCCCGACCCATCTGACGGCCATCCGCCGTCTGCTGCAGGCGCAGCAGGCCGGGGTGGACGTGCTGGTGGCTGCCCCGGCCCTGGATTTGGACCAGATGCCGGCGGCGCTGTTCTTGAAGCGCAGGGAGGCTGCGGCGGAGCACCTGGAGCTGCTGCTGCAGGCGGGGATGCCCCGCGTGGCGATCGGCGCGGAGGTGCTGTGGCATCCGTCGCTGGAGTGGGAGGCGCTTCCCGCGCTCTGCACCGGGGACGGCCGGCTTTTGCTGCGAGATCGGAAGAGCGT
>CAMHRJ010000229.1 GCA_946187475.1 uncultured Clostridia bacterium
GCGGTGACATCCACATTGGCATCCGGCAGGGCCATCTGCTCGGCGGATAGCTCCTGCTCCATCTGCGCAAGCTGCGCTTTGCCGGCGGCAAGCTGTTCCTCCGCCTGACGCAGCGCTTCCTCTGCTTCCTCGATTTGCTTTTTCCCCTCTTCATACTCCTGACGCTGCAGCAAATCAGAATTCCAGCCGGAGGGCGCATTCTCCTCAAGGGTTCTTCGTGCGTTGTCCACCTGCTGGTGTCCGAACGCCAACTGCTTCTCGGCATCGGCAATCTGTTGGCGTGCGTCTTCTACAAGCTCTTTGTCCATCTGGTATTGGAGCTTTGCGCGGATCGCGGTCTTCTGGCTATCTGTCAGCCGCTCGGCACCGGCAGGAACTGTATAGGCCTCAATGATTCCGGCCGCCATGGGCGAAGCGGAATAGAACGCATATTGACCACTCTCAGCCGGACGGAACGTATACCAACCGGTGGAAACAGCCGCATTCTCTCCTACGCTCAGGACACGATCTGCCGCAAACGCAGCAGGCGTCATGGCAAGAACCATGCACAGGACAAGAATCAAACACAGCCATCTATTTTTCATCACAACTCCTCCTTCATGCTTCCAAGATTTCAATTCATTCATTGCGCGTTCGGCGGCGGATAAACTTCCATGCTTTCAACGATCTCCCACATTTGATCTGGCGTGAGTCCGCACCCATCAACCATCACAGACGCACGAAACTCCGTTTCCAGCCAATATACGAACAGCTCCTCATCATTTCCTACCATCTCTGCCTGAACATTCATACCGTTTCTGGGAAGCTCCCGTTCCTCCTCAATGTTTGCCCGTTCATCGTTGTATTCCCGGTTCCAAAATAGTTCAGCCAGATATTAAGAGAAATCGATTCATCCTCAGAAGAATAATAGGTGACTTCTTCCATGTGCTCATTTTCCCATACCTTATGCTCCGTCTCGTAAAAAGACTCTGGCAAAGATGCACGGAACAGAATGCCCTCCCCTAAGGCAAATTGGTCATCCGCGTACATGTATTCAATCGTATCCTCGCCGCGAATCACCAGCAGCGCATTATCAGCGTACGCGAGGGCCGTCATAGCAAGCACCGCCGCCAGTATCGTCAGCGCGATGCGAAGCGCTTTTCGGCGGGCTGGGCGCTGACGCCGCTTCAAAAGCTTCTGGATGAACTCCAGACACCGGTCGGAACGTTCCATCGAAACAGCTGCTTCGGGGTCATTCCGCAAAGCTTCCTTCCGCTTTATGAGTAACTCGATCTCCATCTGCGTGACCTGCTCCATCAAGAGACGAAACAGCGCGTCCTCGTATTGCTCACGGAGTTCATTCATCCAGAAGCCCCTCCTTTCGCATGGCGTCGCGTGCCCTGGTACGGGCACGACTCAGCTTTGATCGTACACTGTCCGGTTTACAGCCAACGACTGCCGCGATCTCATCATCGGTTAGTTCGGCAAAATACCGTGCCTGCAGCAGATAGCGGTCCGATTCCTTCAGCTTCGGCCAGATTTTTCGCAGGGCATCCAGCCGCTCCAGTTTCATCAATCGATCATCAACAGCAGTCGTCTGATCTGCTGCCTCCAGTTGGTCGAATTCTGTCAAAACCGTATGCTTTTGTACCACATTGCCGTGACGCAGATGGTTCAGCGCCATGTGACGAACGATTACGGTGAGATAAACCGGTACGGCAGCTTCATCCATCGAGCGCAGACGGGAGACCTGTTCCACGATTTTTACCAGGCTGTTCTGTACAATCTCTTCCCGCTCATCCCAGTCTGAAATATACGCTCCGGCAACGGAGAACATCAGACGTTGGTAGGACAAAAACAGCTCCGTGAGAAACGCTCGATCATCCTTCGACTCAACAGCAGCCAGTAAAATGGGTATCAAGAAGCATCCCTCCAGGGATTCATAATCATTCTGCTATTTATAGAAACACGCATTCGGATAATTTGAAACAGTTTTTTCATGTTTGTGCAAAAAAACCGCAGCCATTTCTGACTGCGGTTGCAAAACTCTGATCTTTATTCTGCAGGCACTTCAGCCGCGGGAGCGGCGGGTGAAGGCTGCTGCTTTGCCTCGGCAGCGGCGAAGGCATTGGCCACGGCGCTGCGGGTTCCCTGCACGCTCTGCAGAGCGCTGTCCAGGGATGCGTTGGACTGCTGCAGCGCGGCTGCGATGGTGTTGTGGGTCTCCTGCCGTGCGGCGGCAATGGCATTCTCCGTACTGCTCAGGGCATTGGCGCAGAACTCGCTTGCGGCGCGGCGCAAGGCGCGGACCTGCTGCTCGGCACTTGCCAGCATCTCATTGCTGCGAGCCTCTGCCACCCGGACGATCTCCTGCTCGGAGACCAGCTGACGGGCGCGCTCCTCTGCCTGGTGGCGAATCCCTTCCGCCTCGTGCTTGGCATTGGTGATAAATTCATTGCGAGTCTGCACCAGACGTCTGGCCTCAGCCAGCTCGGAGGGCAGCTTGTCCTTCATTTCATCCAGAAGGCTCAGGATCTTGTCACGATCCACGATGCACTTTTCGTTTCCGAGGGGAACGCCCCACGCCTCTGAGACCATGCTGTAGAGATCATCAATGATTTCCATTACTTCCTGTGCCTGATCCATGTGAATGCCTCCCAAATGTTAATATACTCTCTTTGCCGCGCGCTGAACGTCTTCAATGATCTCACAGGGAACGAATTCCGAGAGATCGGCGCCATAGCCGGCCAGCTCCTTGACAACGGAGGAACTGAGGAACGTGTATTTTTCACTGGCGGTCAGGAACATTGTGTCCAGATCGGGATTGATCTTCTTGTTGATGAGCGCCATTTGAAATTCATTTTCAAAGTCGGTGTTGGCTCGCAGGCCCTTGACGATGACCGCGCCCTCCGGGAAGGTGGCGGCAAACTCCGCGATCAGGCCGTCGTAGGTGAGGACTTCCACATTGGGAAACCGCGCCGTGACGCGCTGCGCCAGCTCCACCCGTTCCTCGCGGGTGAACATCGGATGCTGCTTGCCAGCATTTTTCATGATGCATACCACCACCCGGTCAAAAATGCCGGATGCGCGGCGGATGATGTTCAGATGCCCGAGGGTCATGGGGTCAAAGCTGCCGGGGTAGATCGCTGTTTTCATGCGTCGGGTCCTCTTTCATATAACGTGAGCTTGATCTTGCCGTAGCTCCGCTCCCGCTTCATGCGGTAAGGCAGTTCCACCTGGGGCATGACCTTCTCGCGTCGACTTTCGCAGACGATGATGCCACCGACTGCTACTATGTCAAATAATATAATATTTTGTAGTGCTTTGTCAAGCAAAGATGTGTCGTAGGGCGGATCTAAGAAGATCAGGTCGAACTTTCCCGCGCCGGAGAGATAGCCGACCGACTCCGTCTGCACTACCGTGGCCTCCAGTTTGCAGGTTTTAAGGTTTTCCCGCACCAGCTTCACGGCGGCGGTGCTCTCATCCACGAAGACGGCCTCCGACGCGCCGCGGCTCAGCGCCTCGATGCCAAGCTGACCGGTACCGGCAAAGAGATCCAGCACCCGACGGCCCTCAATGTCAAACTGGATGGTATTGAAAATGGCCTCCTTGACGGCGTCGGTGGTGGGACGAATGTCCATGCCCACGGGCTCTTTCAGCTTTCGGCCTCGGGCAGTTCCGGTGATAACGCGCATGGTGCTTCTCCTTTATCTGTGTGGTAGTAATTATAAATCTTCTGGGCAAGGCATTTTCCGACGACATCTGCCAGTTCCGCAACCGAGGCCCCGCGCACCGTCTTGACGCTGCGGAAGGACTTCAGCAGTGCGTCCCTGCGCTTGGCGCC
>CAMHRJ010000230.1 GCA_946187475.1 uncultured Clostridia bacterium
GGCACGGTGGAGATCAAGTCCATCGCCCGGGAAGCCGGCAGCCGCACCAAGGTGGCTGTATGGGCCGAAGACCCCCAGATGGATCCCATCGGCGCCTGCGTCGGTCCCAAGGGCGGCCGCGTCGGCAGCATTGTGGAAGAGCTGGATGGCGAGAAGATTGACATTGTGAAGTTCAGCGAGGTTCCGGAAGAGTTCGTGGCCGCGGCCCTGGCCCCCTCCGAGGTCGTGAGCGTCACCTTCCAGGAGGACGGCCGCAGCTGTCAGGTCATCGTTCCCGACGATCAGCTGTCTCTGGCCATCGGCAAGGAGGGCCAGAACGCCCGTCTGGCCGCCAAGCTCACGGGTTATAAGATCGACATCAAGCCCCAGAGCGCGGTGTAATCAATCGACGTTTTTAAGAGGAGGCAAATCGTTTGCCAAAGAAGATCCCGATGCGGCAGTGTCTCGGCTGCCGGGAAATGAAGCCGAAAAGTGAATTGATCCGTGTGGTCCGTTCCCCGGATGGAACGGAAATCTCACTGGATTTCAAGGGCAAAGCGCCGGGACGCGGCGCCTACATCTGCCCGGACGCCGGGTGTCTGAAAAAGGCCATCCGCTCCCGGGCGCTGGAGCGCGCGTTTTCCGCGTCCATTCCCCAGGAGATCTATGATCGCCTGCAGGAGGAGATGATTTCCAGTGATGGATAAAGCGTCCAACTATCTCGGGATTATGCGCAAAGCCGGAAAGCTCGCCATTGGCGAGGTGGACTCCGGCAGCGCCGTCCGCGGGGGAAAGACTGCAGTGCTCTGCCTGGCGCAGGATGCTTCAGACAATGCCCGCCGCAGGGCAGAAGGATTTGTCTACGGACGAAACACACCGCTGATCCGGCTTCCTTATGAAAAGGAAACCCTGTCGCGGCTTTTGGGAAAACCCGGCTGCAGCATGATTGCAGTGCTGGATGCGGGGCTCGCGTCGGCGTTCGTCACGGCGCTGGCACAGCAGGACGAACAGTATGCCGCCGTCGCCGAGCGGCTTCAGACCAGGACACCATCGGCGAAGGCGCGCAGCAGCGCGAGAAATGGCAAGAGGAGGAATAACGTATGAGCGGAATGATTAAGTACAGAGTCCATGAGGTGGGCAAGGATTTTGGGAAGAGCTCCAAGGAGATCACCCAGATTCTGACCGATTACTGCACCACCCCGAAGAACCATATGCAGGTTCTGGAGGACGAAGAGCTGAGCGTTATTTTTGAATATCTGACCCAGCACAACCAGATCGAGAGTCTGGAGGAGGTCTTTAAGGACGTCTATAAGCCGGAGCCGAAGGCTGCTCCTGCCGAGGCGGACAAGGCGGAAGGCGGCGAAGCTTCTGCCCAGAGCGGCGAGACTGCACAGCCCACGCCCAAGAAGGAGAAGGAGCAGAAGCCCCACATTCCCCGCAAGGTGGCCGAAAAGCGCGTGGTCGATACCCGCGGCGCCACCACGAACCTCTCCAAGTACGACCAGCATCTGGATGATCTGGCGGATGACCAGCGGGCCAAGAACCTGCAGAAGAAGAGCGGCGGCAGCGGCAAGCAGAAGATCCAGAACCGCGACCGTCAGCGCCGCCAGACGGCCCAGCAGGCTTCCAGTTCCAAGCGCAAGCAGGAGGAGCGGGAGAAGATGCAGCGTCTCCAGCTGGAGATTGCCCGCAAGCAGCAGCTGAAGGTTCAGATTCCCGACGAGATTTCCGTCGGCGAGCTGGCCAGCCGCATGAAGAAGACGGGCGCTGAAGTGGTGCGCCGTCTCATCAAGATGGGTGTTATGGCCTCTCTGTCTGACGTTATCGACTATGATACCGCCGCGCTGGTGGCCATGGAACTGGGCTGCAAGGTCGAGCGCGAGGTCATCGTCACGGTGGAAGAGCGTCTGATTGACGATCACGAGGATAAGGAAGAAGAACTGGAGCTGCGCGCCCCCGTCGTTGTGGTCATGGGCCACGTCGACCACGGCAAGACCAGCCTTCTGGACTATATCCGCAACACCCACGTTGCCTCCGGCGAGGCCGGCGGCATCACCCAGCACATCGGCGCTTACCGCGTCATGGTGGGTGACCGTCCTGTCACCTTCCTGGATACCCCGGGTCACGAAGCCTTTACCTCCATGCGCGCCCGCGGCGCTATGGTCACGGATATCGCCATCCTGGTGGTCGCTGCCGACGACGGCATCATGCCCCAGACGGTGGAGTCCATCAACCACGCCAAGGCTGCCGGCATCCCGCTGGTGGTGGCCATCAACAAGATGGACGTCCACGGCGCGAACCCCGACCGAATCAAGCAGCAGCTGACAGAGTATGAGCTGGTTCCCGAGGAGTGGGGCGGCGATACCATCATCTGCCCGATCTCCGCCAAGACCGGCGACGGCATCGATAACCTGCTGGAAAACCTCGTCATTCTTGCCGAGATGCAGGAGCTCAAGGCCAACCCCAACCGCGCTGCCAAGGGTACCGTCATCGAGGCGCGCCTTGACAAGGGCCGCGGCCCGATCATGACCGTTCTGGTGCAGAACGGCACCCTCCATCAGGGCGATATCATCATTGCAGGTACCTCCGTGGGCCGCGCCCGCACCATGGTCAACGACCAGGGCAAGCGCGTTACCGAGGCTGGCCCCTCCATCCCGGTGGAGATCTCCGGCATGTCCGAGGTGCCCAGTGCCGGCGATGTGTTCAACGCCGTTGCCGATGAGCGCATGGCCCGCGAGCTGGTTGCCGAGCGCAAGCAGCAGAAGAAGGATGCTGCCAATGCCGGCAATAAGAAGGTCTCTCTGGACGACCTCTTTGCCCGCATCCAGCAGGGCGAGATGAAGGACTTCAACATCATCGTCAAGGCCGACGTGCAGGGCAGCGCCGAGGCGGTCAAATCCTCCCTGGAGAAACTCTCCAACGAGGAAGTCCGCGTCCGCGTGATCCACTCCGGCGTCGGCGCCGTGAACGAGTCCGATGTCATGCTGGCTGCCACCAGCGGCGCGCTCATCGTGGGCTTCAACGTCCGTCCGGACGCCGCCGCCCGTGACAGCGCAACGCGCTCCGGCGTGGAGATTCGCATGTACCGCGTCATCTATGACTGCATCAATGAGGTGGAGGCTGCCATGAAGGGCATGCTGGCGCCGAAGTTTGAGGAGAAGGTCATCGGCCACGTGGAGATCCGCCAGACCTTCAAAGTCTCCAAGGTGGGTACCGTCTGCGGCGGCTATGTCACCGACGGCAAGATCGTACGCAACAGCAAGGTCCGCGTCCTGCGCGACAACGTGGTTCTGTTCGAGGGCGATCTGGCCTCTCTGCGCCGCTTCAAGGACGACGTGAAGGAAGTGGCCTCCGGCTATGAATGCGGCCTGCAGGTTGAAAAGTTCAACGATATCAAGGTCGATGACGTGGTGGAAGTCTTCGTCATGGAGCAAATTCAGCAGTAATGAAAACCTGCGCTGCCGTTCCCACCAGAGAGCGGCAGCGTTTTTTATCGGAGAAAGGAACAACTATGGCATCCAATAAACTTGCCAGAACCAACGATGACATTCAGCGCGTGCTGTCCCATCTGCTGACCCAGGTGAAGGATCCTCGGGTCCAACAGGGCATGATCAGCGTCACCCGGGTGGAAACCACCGGTGACCTGCGCTATTCCAAGGTCTGGCTGTCCGTTCTGGGCATGGAAAATGAAAAGGAATTCAAGCGCGGCCTGCGTTCCGCTTCCGGGTGGCTGCGGCATGAGCTGGGCAGCGCACTGAACCTACGCTATACCCCGGAGCTGGTCTTTGAGATCGACCACTCCATCGAGCAGGGCGCCTATATCAGCGGTC
>CAMHRJ010000231.1 GCA_946187475.1 uncultured Clostridia bacterium
ACAAATAAGAACGAAAGAAAAGGAACCAGTTTTATGTATCAACTCTTAAAGCAGGAAGGCCACGCCCGGCGGGGCACCTTCCAGACGCCCCACGGCATCGTGCAGACGCCGGTGTTCATGAACGTTGGCACCCAGGCTGCTATCAAGGGCGCCCTGTCAGCAGCCGACCTCAAAACCCTTGGCTGCCAGATTGAACTGTCCAACACCTACCATCTCCATGTCCGTCCCGGCGACGAGCTGATTCGTGATCTGGGCGGTCTGCACAAGTTCATGACCTGGGACGGCCCGATTCTGACGGACAGCGGCGGGTTCCAGATCTTCTCTCTGGCGGAACTGCGAAAGATCAAGGAGGAGGGCGTCTCCTTCAACAGCCATGTGGATGGCCGCAAGATCTTCATGGGACCGGAGGAAAGCATGCGCATCCAGGCAAATCTGGGCTCCGACATCGCCATGGCCTTTGATGAGTGCGTTAAGATTCCTTCGCCCTATGATTACGTGAAAAATTCCTGTGCCCGCACCACCCGGTGGCTCCAGCGCTGCAAGACTGCGCTGGCAGACTACAACAGCCGGGAGGATGCGGTAAACCCGGGCCAGATGCTCTTCGGCATCAACCAGGGCGCGGTGTTCCACGATCTGCGCATCGAACATATGAAGCAGATTGCAGACCTGGATTTGCCTGGCTACGCCATCGGCGGTCTGGCGGTAGGGGAGAGTCACCAGGAGATGTACAACACCATCGAGGCCGTGGAGGAATACATGCCCAAGGACAAGCCCCGCTACCTCATGGGCGTGGGTACGCCTGGAAACATCATCGAGGGCGTCTGGCGCGGCGTCGATTTCTTCGACTGCGTCATGCCCGCTCGGAACGGACGCCATGGGCATCTCTTCACCTGGAGCGGCATCATCAACATCAAAAACGAAAAGTACAAACTGGACGACAGTCCCATCGACCCCGCCTGCGACTGCCCGGTCTGTCAGCGTTATTCCCGGGCTTATCTCCGGCACCTGTTCAAAGCGGACGAAATGCTGGCCATGCGTTTTGCCGTGGCCCACAATCTGCGATTCTACAACCGGCTCATGGAGCGCATCCGCGATGCCCTGGACGCCGGGGAATATGAGGCCTTTCGGAAGCAGTATTCCACGCTGCTGGATACCAGAATTTGAATAATTTCAAATTTGCCCTTGCATTTTTTCAACAAGGTGTTATAATAAAACCAACAATCGAATGAAACGTCTTCAGGGCAGGGTGAAATTCCCGACCGGCGGTAAAGTCCGCGAGCCGAAAGGCCGAATCGGTGAGATTCCGATACCGACAGTACAGTCTGGATGAGAGAAGATGCGCTTCCCTTAGGATAATAAGTTGCGCTTGAAGGCAATTCCTTCGAGCGTAATTTTTTTTTTGGAGGGTTTCCCATGACAAAAACCAAGTTCTCCACCCGGTATGTCGCCGTCTGCGGCATGTTCATCGCCATCGCCTATGTGCTCACGCTGGTGGGCCAGCTGGTTCCCAATGTGGCAGGCTTCCTCAGCTACGATCCCAAGGACGTGGCCGTGGTCATCGTCGGCTTCATCATGGGCCCCATGGCCAGCGTTCTGGTGTCTGTGGTCACGTCGCTGCTGGAGATGGTCTCCGTCAGCAGCACCGGCCCCATCGGTTTTCTGATGAACGTGCTGAGCACCTGCGCCTTTGCGGTGCCCGCCGCCATCCTGTATCGGAAAATGCACAGCCAGAAAGGCGCGGTTCTGGGTCTCGTAGCGGGCATCGTCTGCATGGCGGTCTGCATGATTCTCTGGAACTACATCGTGACCCCGCTCTATATGGGTGTTCCCCGTGAGGTGGTCGCCGGCATGCTGGCGTCGGTGTTCCTGCCCTTCAATCTGATCAAGGGCGCCCTGAACGCCGTTTTGACCATGCTGCTGTATAAGCCCGTCGTCGGTTCTCTGCGCGCTGCCAAGCTCATCGAGGCCGGCCCCGCCAAGACCGAGTACAAGGCCGCCAACATCATCGTGCTTCTGGTGGTGTTCGCCGTGCTGATCGCGCTGTTCATGAAGCTGGCCGGCGTGATCTAATTCATTTGAAAATCACAATAAATCCCCAAAACCCCTCCGCTCATGGTTCAAGAGCGGAGGGGTTATTATATGAAATTAATTGCCGCGGTGCAGCAGCTTCTGCACCCGGGATTCCAGCAGGGAAAGGGCATAGCGGAATTCTTCCGTCCGGCCATAAACCAGCCAGTAGCATCCGTTCGGCACAATCGCGCAGATGAAAAGCTTTCCGATAAACGGGAGCAGGCCGGTGGCGGGCAGCAGGGAAGCCAGATACCAGGTCCCTGCAGCGATTGCCACGTTCAGGATGGTGTGCAGTCCATAACGCCGGAAATAAGGCGCCAGCTTCGCGGAAAAGCCGTATTTGTGCAGCACATAAGGCTCAATCCACACGCAGGTTGTGATGGAGCTCACGAAGGTTCCGATGAAGATACCCACAATGCCCAAGGGCTTTGCCAGGACAATGGAGACCACAAGGTTGATGATGGACTCGGCCACAGGCTTATACCGGTCATACCAATAGAGTCCCATGGCATCCCGGAAGGTCAGCACGCTCTGCCGAAGACCGGTGAGATAGAAATTCACCACGATCAGCAGCACGATGGGGAAGGAGAACAGATAAGATTCCTTCAGCCAAATGGAGCCGATAAAGTGATTTAACAGCACCAGCAGGGAAATGGCCGAAAAGCCAAACAGCCACTGGGTGAAGAAATCCAGTCTGCGAAAAACGACATAGGCATGCGTTTTGTCCTCCGCTGCGCAGAGATTTCCAACGCTGGCCGTCAAAGACCGATAGACCATAGTGAACACGGTCATGAGGCCCTGGGTGATCATGAGATAGTTGTTATAAAAACCGACGGCCACGGCACCGATGAAATACATGATCAGGACATTGTCCGTTTCAAACACGACCACCGACCCGATTTTGTGCATCAGTGTGGCACGAACGTTCTTGGAAATCGTTGCACGGACTTCCTGGGGCAGAGGCTGAATCTGGCGCTGCTTCAAAAACGGATAAAGCCGATTTGCTTTCCGCGCCAGCAGAAGATTGGTGAGAATCGTGCCGGCAATCTTCAGAGCCAGATAGACAAAATAGTTCTTCGTCAGCAGCAGGAACACCATCTGGGCCAACGTGTAGCAGATCGTGATCACATTTTGGTAGGTGGTGACAATGTACTGCTTCTGGTCTGCCGTGATGATGGACTGCTTGTAGACAAAGAAATATGACAGCGCTGAATCGAACACAAACAGCAGATAGATGAGCTGGATGTGCGGTATATTCAGCGTGGCATGGTCGTGAATCAGCTTCGGCAGCAGCGGTGTCAGGGACGCGCCGACTATAGCGATGACAACGCCGATGACCCAGTAAAACCGCCGATACAGCGCCATCAGGCCCATGAGCTGACCTTCGTCGCCGTCAGCAAGAGGCTGATACATGCTGTAGGTGATGGCGGTGCCCACGCCAAGCTCTGCCAGAGACAGCACAGAAAGGATGTTCTGGAACGAGCCGTTGATGCCGAGGTAAGCCTCGGACAGCACGGTGATGAACACACGTCTGGCCAGGAAATTCACCAGCACGACCGCCAGTTTAAACAGGGCGACGTAGCGTATGTTTTTTAAGGAATTGGATGTTCTGGACATGAAAGCCCCCATCAATCAGAATTTGCCAGAGGGAAGATGATCGTTCATTCGTTCAGCCAAGATGGTCTTTCACGGAAAAGAGCGTCTTGACAATACCATAGC
>CAMHRJ010000232.1 GCA_946187475.1 uncultured Clostridia bacterium
TGATAGCCGTCCCGGGTGCAGGCGGCGTCGTTGCCGGTCACGTCATAGTCGTGGCCCAGGGAGGCCAGGACATAGGTGTAGACCTTGCCGCAGTCGGTGCAGGTAAAGGTCTCGCGGCCGTCGGTTTCACAGGTGGGGTCTGTGCGGGTCTTGGTCCAGGTGTGGTCGTTTTTGTACTTGAACGTCACGTTGAAGCCCTTGGTGGTGGACTTTACCGTGGTGCTGTACTGGGGCACCGGAGCCAGGTTCAGCTCATAGTCCAGCTCGTTGCCCGCAGCGTCGCTGATGGGCATGCGGTCGAAAGTGACGGTGGAATCGCCGGAGGCGAAATAGCCCTGGGCGTAGACCTTACCGCCGGCGCTGAGCTCCATATAGACGTTGTCGGGCCGGTCGCCGGTATAGGGCACGTCAGGCTCGATCTCCTCGCCGGTCCATTTGTTCTTGATGACCACGGAGCGCACTTCATCGGCGTTCAGTGCGCGGACCTCCACGGTCTTGCGCACGTTCAGCTTGCCGGCCTCCACACTGGGGACGGAGACAGCGGGATTGTCGATGCAGTAGACCCGGCCGTCAGACAGCTTGCTGGTGCAGCTGAGGAAGTAGCTGCCGAAGTTCACCAGGCCGAAGCAGATGTATCCATATTTGTCCGTGGTGGCGGTATAGCTGTAGGTCTTGCCGGCGTCGCTGGTGCCGGAGAGCTTGAAGGTCTGGCCGGCGCCGACGGAATTGCCGGCCTCATCCACCACATAGAACCAGACCACATCCTGGGTGTTGCTCAGGGCGGCGGTGGCATTGTTGGGTGCGGCGGTGCCGAGATAGTCGTAACTGCTGTAAAGGGCGCCGCGGGCGGCGTTGTACTGGCGATAGTTATCAATGAGGTAGTGATCGCTGTCGCCGGCAGACTCCGTCTCGATGCGCTCCGGCAGGGTGCGAATCCAGGTGGTGCCGCCGCGCAGGGCCTCGAAGGTCACGGTCACAATGGTGGAAATGCCGGAATTATACTGAGAGGCGTTGGAGATGACGCCCTTTTCTACAGTCAGATCGCCGGTCTTGTTGCAGGCGCTGTAGTTGTCTCCGGCAGAGCCAAAGGTGGGAAAGCTCACCTTGCCGGCCACCTTCAGACAGGTCTCATCAAAGAGAATGTCCAGCTGCACACGGTCCAGATCGTAGGTGCCGTTGATGCGGATGGCGTAGGAATAGGTGAAGGTATCCCCCACGTTCACACTGCGCTTCGCGCCGGACTTGGTATACACCGTGAGGGTATCGGCGGCAGATACGCCGATGGAGAGCACGGAGAAAACCATGATCAGGCAAAGCAGCAGAGAAAGCAAGCGTTTCATCGTATCACTCCTTTTTGGGCGGCAAAGATTTCGCTTTTTCTTTTATTTATCATAGCAGAATTGATGAAATTACGCAAACGGAAAATGCAGGCAGATCAGCCCGCCAGCTCCCGATACAGGAACGTGACCGTCTGGGCGCGGGTGCAGGTGTCTCTAGGGCTGAAGGTGGTGCGGGACGTGCCGGAGGTGATCCCCTGCTTCGCCGCCCAGCGGACAGCTTTCGCATAGTAAGCGCCGGAAGAGACGTCCTTGAAAGAGGTCCCGCCGCTGGCGCTGGGCTGGCCCTCCAGACGCCAGAGGAAGGTGGCGGTCTGGGCTCGGGTCAGGGTATCGTTGGGACTGAAGGTCGTTTTGGTGGTTCCGGCGGTAATGCCCTTGTTCACCGCCCAGAGAACCGCGTCAAAATAGTAGCTCCCCTGCTTCACGTCGTTGAAGGGGTTGGAATCGGCAGTTACGGCAGGACTTCCCATGGCCCGCCAGAGGAAGGTGACGAACTGGGCTCGGGTGCAGCCGGCCTCGGGGCTGAAGGCCGTGGCCGAGGTGCCGGCGGTGATGCCGTTCTCCGCCGCCCAGATCACCGGGGTGGCGTAATAGGCCTTGGGTCCCACATCGTCAAAGCCGGTGGAGAGCCGGTTCAGCATGGTCTTCAGCGGAAGCGCGTCATCCTGAAAGTTGGAATCCGTGTAACCCTTGTTGAGCATGGGCAGCTGGAGCGAGGCCATGAAGTCCTCGAACTCGGCGAAGCTCTTCTTCGCGCCGCCGATGACGCTGGAACTCTGATCCTCCAGCACATAGGAGTCCCCCGCGCCGCCCACATAGCGGGTTTCGGTGAAGGTCATCTCCGCCTCGGTGGAGAGCTTTCCGCCGCGCATGGCATAGAGTCGAACCTCGCCGGTGGTGACCACGGTGTCTCCCATGGCCTCCGGGCTGCTGCTGTAGGTCAGCAGGAAGGTCTTGCCGTCCCGCATGGCCTGGGCCACATAGCCATCGTTGCTGCCGACCGGGGCAAAGACCGTCTTGGGCGCAAGAATCCGCACGGCTTTGCCCTCCCGGACAGTATAGGCTGAGACCACACAGGCGCCCTGGTTCTGGTAGAACATCACCAGCTCCGGGGTGCCGCTGCCGTCCAGATCGCAGAGCATTGCCTCGCCGAAGGCGGTGCCGGCGTTCTTGCGGATGGCCTGCTCCAGCGGTGTGGCATAACGAGTGGGGTCGCTGCCGGTCTCGGCGGCGAAGGCCACAGTAGAAAGTCCGGCGAGCAGGCAGACTGCAAGCAGCAGCGTAAGTAGACGTTTCATAAAAATCTTCCTTTCAGGGGCAGGGATTGCTCAAAACAGGGACATCTGGTTGGTTTCGGGCAGGTCGCCGAAGGCGCCCAGGTCGCGAAGCTGTTTCATGTGGGTTTGGCTGACCTTCGGGCAGGCAATGGCGATCTCCTCTTCGGAGACGAACTCCCGTCCGCCCTCCCGGCAACGCATCAGGTCCATGGCCGCGCTCTCGCCCAGGCCGGAGATGGCCACGAAGGGCGGCAGCAGCGTGCCCTTCTCCCGATCAGGGATGAACTTCGTGGCGTGGCTGCGGTTGATGTCGATGGGCGCGAAGGTGAAGCCTCGGAGGTTGAACTCGTACACCGCCTCCAGCGTCACCAGCAGATCGTCCTCCTTGCTGGTGCGCTCCCGGTTCTGGAGCTCGTGAATCTTGGCTCGGACGGCATTGAGACCGCCGGTCATGATCTCCGCATCGAAGGCGTCCTTCTGGCTGCGGCGATAGAAATAGGCGCTGTAGAAGGCCAGAGGCTCATGGACCTTGAACCAGGCGATGCGGAAGGCCATCATGACGTAGGCCACCGCGTGGGCCTTCGGGAACAGATACTGGATCTTGGCCAGCGAGCCGATGTACCAGTCCGGCACACCGTGGTCCCGCATGGTCTCCTCCCAGCCCTCCTGGAAGCCGCCCCGGGCCACCTTGCCCTTTCGCACGGCCTCCATGATCTTGAAGGACAGCTTGGCGTCCACGCCGCAGCTGATGAGATAGAGCATGATGTCATCGCGGCAGCCCACGGTCTGGGCGACGGTGGCGGTGCCGGAGGTGATGAGGTCCTTGGCGTTTCCAAGCCACACGTCGGTGCCGTGGCTGAAGCCGGACAGCCGCACCAGAACGTCGAAGGTCTCCGGCTGGGTGTCCACCAGCATCTGGCGGGTGAAGCCGGTGCCGAACTCGGGGATGCCGATGGTGCCGGTCTTGCCGATGATGGGGTCGTCGTCCGGCAGACCCAGAGGCGCCGGAGACTTGAAGATACCCCGGGTCTCGGGGTCGTCCAGACGAATCTGCTTGGCGTCCAGGCCGGTCATGTCCTCCAGCATGCGGATCATGGTGGGGTCATCGTGGCCCAGCTCGTCCAGCTTCAGGAGGTTTGCCTCCATGCAGTGGTATTCAAA
>CAMHRJ010000233.1 GCA_946187475.1 uncultured Clostridia bacterium
CTTGAGCACTTTCTCCTCGGAAGCAATCACGTCGATCAGCTCATCGTCAAAGGCATCGGGGTAGAGGTAGTGCAAACGAATCCACTCCACGCCATCGATCTGCACCAGCTCCTTCAGAAGCTTTGCAAGGCTGGGCTTCCCATAGATATCCACACCCCAACGGGTGATGTCCTGGGCGATCACGATGAGCTCTTTGACGCCCTGGGCCGCCAGAGCACGGGCCTCTGCCAGGATTGCATCCAGCTTCCGGCTGCGATATTTGCCGCGAATGCTGGGGATGGCACAGAATGCGCACCAGTTGTCGCAGCCTTCTGCGATGCGCAGATAGGCCCAGCCCGGGCCGGTGCTGACCACACGGCCAAGCTCCTCAATGGGTCCATTTTTATCTGCAAACAGCAGCGGCTTTTCATCCTGCATGACGGCGTCCACCGCGGTGCAGATTTCGCCGAAGCTTCCGGTGCCCAGCATACCGTCCACTTCCGGCAGGCTCTCCAGAATGTCGTCACAGTACCGCTGGGAGAGGCAGCCGGCCACCAGAATTTTCTTCACAAGCCCCTCTTTTTTCAGTTCTGCCATCTGCAAAATATGCTCGATCGCCTCGCTCTTGGCACTGTCGATAAAGCCGCAGGTGTTGATGATGACCACGTCGCACCCGGCGGGATCGCCCACCAGTTCATGTCCGGCTGCATCCAGCAGATAGAGCATCTGCTCGCTGTTCACCTGGTTTTTCGGGCAGCCCAGGGAGATCAGCGCGATTCTATAACCCATCGGCTTCCGCCTCCGTTTCCTCTTGATATCGTTCGATGGCTGCGCGGATTTCCTCCCATCGGAAGCCCCGACGATAGAGATAATCCGACGCCTTTTTCAGTTCGTTTTTGTCCGCAAGTTCGCCGCGAAGCTTCCGCCGCAGCAAGCGATCGATCTGATCATCCTGCTCCGGAAGCTCTTCCAGCGCCTCGTCCCAGTAATCCCGGGGAACACCCCGACGATAGAGCTCGTTTCGAATGCGGCCGGGCCCATAGCCCTTGGAGGCATAATGGCGAACGCACATCCCGGCGTAATGCCGATCATCCAGCAGGTGCATGTCCAATAGCCACTGGGCGGATGCCTCGGCGTCCTCCGGACGTTCGCCCTTTTCCTGGAGTCGGTCGGTAAGTTCCTTCACGGACATGGCGCGTGCCCCGATGATACGCAGTGCCCGCTGCTTGCAGCGAGACAGGGAAGAGGCGTCTCGAAGTTCCTCAAAGGCTACATTGTCCAGCTTCTTCCCGATGAATAGCGACTGATCTGTGACCACGTTTAACGTGGTTTTCAGCTCTTCGCCATTGTCAAACCGGGCAAGAAATGTCTCCGGCCCGGTTTGTTTGAGTTCAGTGAGGATTACCACGGATTAGCCTTCAAAGTCATCAGCGGTCACATCAACCGCTCGACCGGCAGCCACTGCCGCCTTCCGGGCCTGAGGGGACATGAGCTTCACGGCATTCTCACGGATCTGCTGCTCCAGATGATCACAGACCTCGGGGTTGTCCTGCAGATAGGTCTTGACGGAGTCGCGGCCCTGGAGCCGCTGCTCACCCACGGTGAACCAGGCACCGGCCTTGTCGATGAGGTCCAGCTTCACGGCCAGGTCGATGATCTCGCCCACCTTGGAAATGCCCTCGCCATAGATGATATCGAATTCCGCCTCTTTGAAGGGAGGCGCCACCTTATTCTTTACAATCTTGGCGCGGGTGCGGTTGCCCACCATCTCGCCATTGACCTTCAAGGTCTCGATGCGGCGTACGTCGATGCGGACACTGGAGAAGTACTTCAGCGCACGGCCGCCGGGAGTGGTCTCGGGGTTACCGTACATGACGCCGATCTTCTCGCGCAGCTGGTTGATGAAAACCACGATGGTATTGGTCTTGCTGACCGCGCCGGTGAGCTTACGCAGGGCCTGGCTCATCAGACGTGCGATGACGCCGACGGAGCTGTCGCCCATCTCGCCTTCCAGCTCGCTGCGGGGGAGCAGGGCGGCAACGGAGTCTACGATGATGACGTCAATTGCGCCGCTTCGCACCAGCTGCTCGGTGATTTCCAGAGCCTGCTCGCCGGTGTCCGGCTGAGAGATCAGAAGATTGTCAATATCCACACCCAGTGCGCGGGCATAGGTGGGGTCCAGGGCGTGCTCCACGTCGATGAACGCGGCCTCGCCGCCGTTTTTCTGGGCGCTGGCCAGAATGTGCAGGGCCAACGTCGTTTTACCGGAGGACTCAGGACCATAGATCTCAACAATGCGGCCCTTCGGCACGCCGCCGATGCCCAGAGCCAAATCCAGGGACAGGGAACCGGTAGAAACGGCTTCCACGTTCACATTCTCAGAGTGATCGCCCAAGCGCATGACGGCGCCTTTGCCGTAGGCTTTTTCGATCTGTGCGATTGCGGTTTCCAATGCTTTTTTGCGATCTTCGGGCCGGGCCTGTGCCGGTGCGGGAGTCGCGCTCTTTTTCTTGTCTGCCATGATACACCTCTATAATTTTTTTTGATTTCAGTTTTTGGGACGCCTGCCCACGACCACGCGCTCGATACCGGCAGTGTCCAGAACGGAGAACACATCCTGCATTCCGGCTTCGCGCATGAGTGCGCGAACGGAAGCCGACTGATCTTCTCCCACTTCAAACATCAGCAGTCCGCCGGGACGCAGTGCCGTGAGCCAGTACTGCAGGATGGAACGATAGAACATCAACCCATCCTCGCCGCCATCCAGTGCGCCCAGCGGCTCGTAATCCCGGACGGAGCTGTCCAGGGTCATGATCTCAAAGCTGCGGACATAGGGCGGATTGGAGACGATCAGGTCGAATTCACCGACGCTCATGGGTGGCTTTTGCAGCGCGTCTGCACGGAGGCAGACCGTGCGGTTCACGCGATTCAGTCGGATATTCTGACGGCTGACCTCCAGCGCATTTTCGCTGATGTCCACCATCACCACCCGCGCCGCGGGAAGCTCATGGGCCAGGGCGACGCCAATGCAGCCGCTGCCGCAGCACAGGTCGAGAATCCGTGCGTCCATTTTTCGGCCCAGCAGGGCCTTCAGCGCCGTGTCCACCAGAACCTCCGTATCCGGGCGGGGAATCAACACGTCCGGTGTCACATGCATGGGAAGACCATAAAACTCCCAATCTCCGGTGATGTATGCCAGCGGCTCGCCGCGCAGCCGACGCTGCACCAGCGCCTCCAGTTCCGTTTCCGTACGATCGGAAGCGTAGAGCCGCAAATCCCGGAGAAAGGCCTCTTTGTCCTTCCCGGCGGCCCGGGAGGTCAGAAGCCGAGCTTCCAGTGCAAAGCTTTCCACTCCGGCGGCTTTCAGTGCGCTGCGGGCGTGCAGATACAGCTCGTTGTAGGTTTTCGGCATTGTAAAATGCTCCTTTGCTTACCAGGCGTCGATGCCCTGGGTTTCAGGAATGACCAGCTCCAGCGAGCGGATCGCGCACTCGATCATGCTGTCGTCGGATGCTGCATCCATTTGCCCGGCGCGGCCAGCACGCGGCAAATCCAAAGCTCCTCGTGCCGTCCCACCCATCGGTTGAGCTCATAGGTGAGGGAAACGATCACCGGCAGCAGCGCCAGATGCAGCAGAAAGCGCAGCCAGAAGCTCTGCCAGTTGGTGAGCAGGGAACTCACAGCGGAGAAGATCAGGATGCTGATGATGATCACATTGAACAGGTAGCTGGTACCGCAGCGGGGATGAAAGCGGGATTGAATCCGAACGTTCTCCACCGTC
>CAMHRJ010000234.1 GCA_946187475.1 uncultured Clostridia bacterium
GATCGAACATGGGATCGGCATAGTCGCCCTGCCCGATCAGGGCGGTCCGCCGGGCGAGCCGAGCTTCCGACAGCGGCTGCAATTCCAGCTCCGAGAGCTTCACTTCCGTCTGCTCGCCGCCCAGCCATTCCAGCAGCGCCCGGGCAATGCGGTCGGTCCGGGACTCGGCACGGACGCAGGCGTTGATGTATAGGATTCGGTTGTTTTTCATGGCGCTTTTCCTCAAAAAATGGATTATGATTCTATTGTAATTACGCCCCGTCTCTTTTGTCAAGGGAAAGGGAAAAGAAACGCCCCCAAATCCCCAAAGAATGCAAAACCGGAAGTCCCAAACAGAACTTCCGGCTTTACTCAGCGGATGCTGATTCTTCGGTTTCCTCGATATATAGCGTTTCTGCGTCCTGCTGTGCGCGAATCAGAATCGCTTTGGCCTGGGCCGCATCGCCGTGCTCCAGTGCCTCGATGGCATCGGTCATCCGATGAAACAGCAAGAAATACAGTTTTCTGAACATTTTTTCCTCCAATTATGCGTCAATACTGCGTCATTTTTCCTTTTGACTATACTATGACGCTAAAATTTTGTCAACACTTCGTCATGGAGGTTGGCAAAATGACTGACAATAAGTCTCGTTTTACGCTGCGCGTAGACCCGGAGCTGTTGGAAAAGCTCGGCTACGTCGCGGAATATGAAGGACGCACCAAGAATCGCGAACTGGAGCAGCTGATCAAGCGGCGCATTCGAGAGTTCGAAGCCGAGCACGGAGAAATCCCAACTTCGTAATACATTTTACTAAGTCGATAACAAACTTCGAATCCAAACTTTTGCAAAAACAAAAAGCCGGCAATCCCAAATGGGATTACCGGTTTTTTGGCACGCCGTAAGGGATTCGAACCCCTGCGAAGCCTGTCGCTGGCGCGACCTGCTTCGCAGCTTCTATCCGCTGCGCTCAAAAAATGCTTCGCATTTTGAGGTCAGGGGTTCGAATCTTTGTAGCATAATAGAAAAGAGGTTACCCCGATGGGATAACCTCTTTCCTGGCACGCCGTAAGGGATTCGAACCCCTGACCTTCTGGTCCGTAGCCAGACGCTCTATCCAGCTGAGCTAACGGCGCTCACTTGAGCGCTTTAGTATATTAGCACAGCCCGGACGGAAAAGCAAGCCCTTTTTTAAATTTTTTTCAAAAAAGGAAAAATAAACGGGCCAACCCCTTTGCGCGTCACATGCCCAGGGAATTTTTCAAATCCTCAGCCTTGTCGCTGACGGTCTGGGCCGCGTCCTCCATGGTCTGCTTCATCTGCGGGTTTTGCTGCATGGCCAGTACGGCCGCGGCGGCCAGCCCGGCGCCGAGCAGCATGCATTTCACGCATTTCCACATTCTCATCGCCTCCCGATGGAAGTTTGCCCGCCGCAGCCGGCGGCATACGAAACAGATAATGGATTGATTCTTTCCGTGCAGATATGGTATACTGAATAAATAAAGAAAAACAAAGAAAAGGGGACAATCATGGATATTCGAGTCCTGGCGGTAGGCGACGTCTTCGGCGTACCCGGTCTGCAGTTTCTCAAGGAGCGGCTGAAGGCCCTGAAAAGCGAATATACCATCGACTTCACGGTGGTCAACGGCGAAAACGCCAACGTGGTGGGCGTGACGCCCAAGCAGGCGGACGAGATCTTCGCCGCCGGTGCGGACGTGATCACCCTGGGCAACCACACCTGGGTGCGCTATGAGCTGCAGCCCTATCTGGACAAGCACCGCCGCATCCTGCGCCCGGCCAATTACGCGCCCCAGTGCCCCGGCTACGGCTGGGCGGAATACAAGACCAAAACCGGCGTGCCGGTGGTGGTGGCAAACGTCCTGGGCAAGTTCACTCTGGACACCGCCACAGATAACCCCTTCCTCACCATGGACGACATTCTTGCCCAGACGGACTGCAAAGTGGTGCTGGTGGATTTCCACGCCGAGGGCACCAGCGAAAAGCGGGCCATGGGCTTCTATCTGGACGGCCGCGTCAGCGCCCTCTGGGGCACCCACACCCACGTCCAGACCTCCGACGCCGAGGTGCTGCCCAACGGCACGGGATACATCACCGATCTGGGCATGACGGGCCCGGCCAACTCCGTTCTGGGCGTGGAGCCGGAGCAGAGCATCGGCCGCTTCCTGGGCGACCCGCCCCGGCGGTATGACGCCGCCATGAGCGCCTGCAAGCTGGAGGGCGCGGTGTTCACCATCGACTGCGAGACCGGCCTCTGCCGGAGCGTTGAGGCGCTGCGGATCCGATGAGTACGGTGCGGATTCTCCACGCGGCGGATCTGCATCTGGATTCGCCCTTTGAAGCCCTGAGCGAACCTCTGGCGGTGCAGCGGCGGCGGGAGCAGCGGGCGCTGCTGAAGCGCATCCCGGCCCTGGCGGAGAAGCACGGGGCCCAGATCATTCTGCTCTCCGGCGACCTGCTGGACACCGACAGTGCCTACCCGGAGACGGCGCGGCTGCTGTCTGAGGTGTTTGAGGGCAGCAGTGCCAAAGTGTTCATCTCCCCGGGGAACCACGATTTTTACAGCCAGAGCAGTCCCTACGCCCGCCTGCGCTTCCCGGCCAACGTACATATCTTCCGGGAACCCAGGCTCACCGCCGTGACGGTGCCGGAGCTGAATGTCCGTGTCTGGGGCGCAGGCTTCGCAGACCGCCGCTGCGGCGCGCTGCTCCGGGGCTTCCACGTCCAGCGTCAGGGCGAACAGACTGAGCTGCTCTGCGTCCACGGCGAGGTGGGAAATCCTGCCTCGGCCTATAACCCCATCACCATCGAAGAACTGGCTGCCAGCGGCGTGGATTATGCCGCCCTGGGCCACATTCATACATGCAGCGGCGTCCGCCGCGCCGGCGAGACCATCTACGCCTGGCCCGGCTGCCCGGAGGGACGCGGCTTCGACGAAAGCGGCGAGAAGGGCGTCCTTCTGGCCGATGTCGCTCCCGGCAGCGTCCGGGCGGCGTTCCTGCCCCTGGGCGGGCGGCGGTACGAGACCCTGCGCGTCAGCGTGGAGGAGACGGATCCGCTGGAGGCGGTTCTGGCCGCCCTGCCGGAGGACAGCGCCCGCCATGTCTTTCGCCTGATTCTTACGGGCGCGTGCGACCGGGCGCCGGCGCTGCCGGCCATCCGCCGGGCTTTGGAAGGCAGAGTCTTTGCTGCTGAGCTGCGGGACGAGACCCGACTCCGGGAGGACCTCTGGGCCCACGCGGGGGAGGATACCCTCCGGGGCCTGTTTCTCCGGCGGCTGAAGCAGCAGTTGGAGACGGCGCCCGACGCCGAGACCCGGGAACGGATCACCCAGGCGGCCCGCTGGGGCCTTGCGGCGCTGAGCCGCGATGAGGAGGTGTTTCCCCTGTGATCATCCGAAGAATGAAAGCCACCTTCGGCACCCTGGCCGGAGAGGAACTGAAGCTGGGCGACGGACTGAACATCATCTACGCGCCCAACGAAAGCGGCAAGAGCACCTGGTGCGCCTTCCTGCGGGCCATGCTCTACGGCGTGGACACCGCCCAGCGGGGCAGGAACGGCCAGCTGCCGGACAAGACGAAATACGCGCCCTGGAGCGGTGCCCCCATGGAGGGCGAGATCCAGCTCACCCACCGGGGCGAGGGCATCACCCTGCGCCGCACCACCCCCGACGCCCGCTCGCCCATGCGGGACTTCGCCGCGGTCTATACCGGCACCGACATCCCGGTGCCGGAGCTGACTGTTAGCGACG
>CAMHRJ010000235.1 GCA_946187475.1 uncultured Clostridia bacterium
ATATTCGTCCAAAACTTGGCGCAGCGAGACGCCGCTTCTTCGGAGGCGGCGTTTTGCTGTGCCCTTTTTTGATAAATAATTTTTTAGGAGGACACTAATTATGGAACGTTTTGATGCAACCCTGGATCGTATTGAGCGGAGGCTGAAGGAGATGCTCAAGGAAGTCGAGAATGTTCGATTGTTGAGACAGCATGGACCGTGGACGGCGCTCCAAGCGTATTTACTGAGGCTGGAGGATAAGTCCGAGCGTCTGACGCTGCTGACCCGGGCGTTGCCCTGCTACACTGGCTTCAGGACAGCTGCTGACGACGTGGAGGAGATCATCCGCGACGTCGTACCAGTGGAACTGGGATTCACGGCGGAGGGCTGGTTCTGCCTGCGGATTCCGATGCTCCTGCCGCGGAAGGAGCATGGGTCGGTCAGCTATATCCGCGGATTTCTGTACCCGGCGATGTCGCAGTTCTTTTCGAAGCAGCCCCTGGTACGCTATCCGAAATGCGTGATCATCTACCGGCACGTCTACGCCAGAGACCGGCCCGAGCGGCAGTACCGGGACCACGACAACATTGAGATCAACTTTGTCTCGGATGCCGTGGCTCTTTACACCATGCCCGACGACAACCCCACGGTGTGTCGGCATTTCTACTGCTCCGCCGCCGGTGACCCGGAGCGGACGGAGGTCTACGTGGTGCCGCAGGAGGACTTCATCCAGTGGCAGCTGCAGGAGCCGTCCATCCCGGAACACGGTGTTTTTCTGCTGGAAAACCGTCCGGAATCGACAGAAAAAGCACCGTAAAAACGGCAAAAAATCGGCCTCTCAAAACGACGCCGCTTTGAGAGGCTGAAAAACCCAGGCATTGCAAGGAAAAACAACCATATTTACAGGAATCATTTCGACGAGGCGAGCAGTCATCACGTCGAAGTTCTTCCCATTCGGAGGTGAATGACTATGATCTTTTTTCGACCGCGCAGTCAGACTCGCAGGCTCATCGAGATGCTCGCAGTCACAGGCGAGTTTCCCGTGTCCTCCCTGTACCTGTTCGGCAGCCAACGCACGATGCGCGAGCTGGTCAGCCGCATGACCGAAATACAGCAATACCGCAATACCGAAACAGGCGAGACGGTGACCTGCCGCCTCCTGACGCTATCCGGCAGGGGGCGAAACAAGGCTGTGCGTCTGCTGAAATCCGGATTTCAAATCCTGGACTGGTTTGGCGCCAGAGAATACTATGAAGCGAACTGGCGGGAACACAATCTGCCGAGTGACGCCTCCCACCGTGAGCCGCGCTTCCGCTGCGCGGAGGCTTCTGTGATGCTGATACTGGCGGGAGTGGAGATTCGCCCCTGGTGGAAGCCGCCGCTGCAAACCAGTCTGGGCGGTCCGCTGCTGCCGGAATGGGCGAGCTTTTATTCTTCCCGCGAGCTCAAAAACCTGTGGGACGGAGAGATCAAGAAGATCCAGTACGTCAGAATGTCAGGCCTGGTTTTGTCCCGGTATGGGGGCATGGCCGTGTATAATACCCGGGATGCTGTCATGAAATGGAGCGGGGAAGGAGAGTATAAAGCATACCTCAGCATGTCCACGCTTGCCCACATCAATACCCGGGCGGACTCCGTAGAGTCCGCGATCCTGTTCGGGAGATCCGAGGAGGTCGCGCTGCGGACGATTGAAACCTTTCGAAAAAGCCAGCGCTATGACCTGCGCTTCAACTCCACTTACCGGTATATCTATTTTGTCCCGCTGTGCGAGAACGGGATCGCCCAGCTTCGGCTGCTGTTGCTCCCAGACTGGAATGAGCGTCTGCTGCAAGCTATGTTCGCCCCCTCGCAGCGTTCTAACCATTTGGGCTCTTTTGAGTATGACGGGATCGTAGACGGAGTTTATGTCTTTGAATTTTTTGACGGGGACATCGCCAGACTGGAACACTTCCGGCAGGGAATCGAAGACAGAGACGTGCAGTGCCGCGTTTGCTGCTTTCCGTTCCAGGTCAGTCTGGTGAAGTTGGTTTTGGGAGATCGGGTCGAAATCGACACCTATGAACCGAAAACAGTTATGGAGGCCCTCGGTGCAGAGTGAGTTTTCGAATCACGAATCCCAAACCGGAATTCAACGCACGTTCCCATCACAGATGAACATGAGCAATCCAATACCAACCAAAGGAGGTTGTTGCAATGTCAGAGCATCCCTGCCTAAACCCAGAAGCCCTCCCCCTGGTGCTCAAGGTGGAGGACCTGATGCCGATTCTGAAGATCGGCCGAAGCACGGCTTACACCCTGGTACGATCCGGGCAGATTCACAGTGTCCGGGTCGGCCGCAGCTATCGCATCCCCCGGGAAGCCGTCCTCAATTACCTGAGAAAAACGTCATAATCGGTTGTAAATTTGCCGCACGGCAGGTATAATAGAGATAGATAGTATCCGCTGTGTGGCAGGAAAGGAGGCAGTTATGCCATACAGCAATGTTAACAGATCGGCGCCCGGAGCGGGCTCGATCCGGCAGAAGATCGTCGAACGAAACGGGAAAAGCTACATCTATTGGGAAGCCCGGTATACCGCCGGGACAGATCCCAAAACCGGGAAGCAGATCCAGCGCTCCATCACCGGCAAATCCAAAAAGGAGGTCTCCCAGCGGCTCCGCGAGGTGACCTCAGAGATCGACCGGGGCGTCTACTGCGCGCCTTGCAAGATGACGATCGGGGAATGGCTGGATATCTGGTCCAAAGAGTATCTCTTCGGCGTCAAGGAGGGCACCGCCTATTCCTATCGGGCCGTCATCCGGAATCATATCAAGCCCGAGATTGGCGGGATCCGCCTCGACGCGCTGAACCCCCACACCGTGCAGAGCTTTTACAACAGCAAGTTCAAGGAGCTCTCCGCGAAGACAGTCAAGAACATCCACGGGATCCTCCACGCGGCTCTGCGGCAGGCAGTCCTGAACGGCTACATCCCCAACAACCCCACGGACTCCTCGATCCGGCCCAGGATCGAGAAGAAGGAGATGCACGCCATGGATCAGTACATGATCACCGACTTCCTGGAGGCCATCAAGGGGGACGAGTACGAGTATCTGTTCTTCGTGGCCCTGTTCACCGGCATGCGGAAGGGGGAGGTTATGGGTCTGACCTGGGACGTGATCGATTTTGCCCGTGGCACCATTCTGATCAACAAGCAGCTCCAGCGGCCCCGGGTTGGGGACGGGACCTGCCAGCTGGTGTCCACGAAAAACGGGAAGTCCCGGAAGCTGAAGCCTGCCAAGGAGGTCATGAACGCCCTCTACCGGGTCAAGAAGCAGCAGATGGCCTGGCAGCTCAAGAACGGGGAATGCTTCCAGAATTCCATGAACCTGGTCTTTACCCACGAGCTGGGCGGATACCTGAACCCGAACACGGTCTATAACCACTTCAAGGAGATCGTGAAACGGATCGGCGCGCCGGAGCTTCGCTTCCACGACATGCGCCACTCCTACGCGGTGGCGGCCCTGCAGATCGGAGACGACGTCAAGACCGTGCAGAGCAACCTGGGCCACGCCACGGCGGCCTTTACCCTGGACGTCTACGGCCACGTCACCGACCAGATGAAGGAGGAGAGCGCCAACCGCATGGAGCGCTTTATCCACATCGTAAAAGGGGCTTAAATGCAGTAAAATTCCTGCATAAAAGCCCCGCATACCCCGGATAAGGGAAAACTTAAGGGAAAACATCCCCGGTTGGCAGACATTTGGTGAAGGCAAAAGCGAGAAAACACG
>CAMHRJ010000236.1 GCA_946187475.1 uncultured Clostridia bacterium
AGCTGGCCACCAGCCAGAAGGCGTACAGCAGAATGGGCAGCCCCGCCATCACGACCACCAGCGTGCTGGGGCGCTCCGACCGTGCGCCGGCCAGCTGGATGGGGAAGCCCAGACCGCAGACGATGGCGATGGCGCCCACGATGCGCAGCAGCGTCCGCTGCTGGTCGCTGGGCGGCACGGTCATGATCAGCAGCACGCCGCCGACGATCATGGCGAAGGCGAACAGCAGACCCAGCACGTCCGAAAGCCGTCCCACCGGGGCAAAGGCCTCGGCGAAGGTCTGGGGCGTGGGCGCTTTTTCAATCCGGGTCATGCGGCCGCTCTGCACCCAGAGGACGATGGCCGCCAGAACGATCCACGCCGCCGTCACATAGGGCCACATGGAGCCGATCTTGGCCAGACCCGTATCCAGTTCAAAGCTCACCTGATTCTGCAGCCAGCGCAGAAATGCGCCGAAGGCCGCCAGGACCGCGGTACTGATCGTAATGCTCAGCGCCTTGTTTTGCATAGTATCAAACCCAATCTCATAATGTATTGTGATGGAAAACCGGGCGCAGCACGCCCGTGAGTCGTCAGACATTTATTGTATACTGAAATCGCCGCGCCGTCAAGGAGGGGATGGGACTTTGCGCCGATTGTTTTTCCTCTCCGCAGGGCTTCTGACAGCGGCGGCTGCGCTGGCAGTGCTGGCCTTGCACCTCCTGCCGCCCGGCCTCACCGCCGATGGGGAGACCTGCCTCACGGTACTGGACCACGGGGTGCTCCGGGAGACCACCATGGCCGAGTGGCTGCCCGGAGTGGTGGCGGCGGAGATGCCCGCCAGCTTCGAGCCCGAGGCCCTGAAGGCCCAGGCGGTAGCGGCCCGCACCTTCTTGATGGAACACAAAAACCGCCGGCCAACCGCCCACCCGGAGGCGGACGTCTGCGACGACCCCGCCTGCTGCTGCGCCCACAGCGACGAAGCGACCCAGCGGGCAAACTGGGGCGGCGACGCCGGGAAAAACCTCCGCCGGGTCCAAACCGCCGTGGCAGAGACCGACGGCACCGTTCTGACCTACCAGGGCGAGCCGATCCTGGCTGCTTTTCATTCCTCCTCCGACGGGCAGACGGAGGACAGCGCGGCGCTCTGGGGCGCGATGCCTTATCTTATCAGCGTCAGCAGCCCGGAGACGGCGGTGGATGTGCCCAATTACGTCTCCGAGGTGAAGCTCACGCCGGAGGCTCTGCGGGACGCGATCCAAAAAGACCGCCCGGAGGCGAGTCTTCCCGATGCCCCGGAACAGTGGCTGGGTGCCGTCACCCGGGATGAGAGCGGCCGGGTGGGGCAGATCACCATCGGCTCCGAGACCTTCACCGGCGCGGAACTGCGCTCGCTCCTGCAGCTGCGGTCGGCTGCCTTCACGGCGGAGTATGCCGACGGGCAGTTCACCTTCACCGTCACCGGCTACGGCCACGGCGTGGGCATGAGCCAGTACGGCGCCAACGTCCTGGCGAAGCAGGGCAGCGGCTATGGCGACATTCTGGCCCACTACTACCCCGGCACGGAGCTGACTGCGCCGGAAACGGAAAACCACCCCTGAGATCAGGGGTGGTTTGCGTTTATTTTTTCTTCTTTCCGCCGAAGAAGCTGCTCTTTTCTGCCACGCTTTCGTTCATGGCGTGGGCGTAGCTGCGCAGGGCGTCCTTCTGGGCGCCGGTCATGTTCTTGGGAACCGTGACCGCGATGGTGACGAACTGGTCACCCCGTCCGCTCTTGCTCTGCAGATAGGGGATGCCCTTGCCGCGGAGCCGGAACACGCTGCCGGGCTGGGTGCCCTCGGGGATGTTCAGCTTCACCTTGCCGTCGATGGTGGGCACCTCGATCTCCGCGCCCAGAGCCGCCTGTGCGAAGGTGACGGGCATCTCCAGCAGCACGGCGTTGCCGTCCCGCTCGAAGAGGGGATGGGGCTTCACCAGCACGGTGACCAGCAGATCGCCCATGGGGCCGCCGTCCTGACCGGCGTTGCCCTGACCGCTGAGCTTGATGGTCTGGCCGTCGTCGATGCCGGCAGGGACCTTCACGTTGATCTTCTGGTTCTTGCGGATGGCGCCTCTGCCGCCGCACTTGGGGCAGGGATTCTTGACGATCTTGCCGCGGCCGCCGCATTTCTTGCAGGCGCCGGAGCTCTGCACCACGCCGAAGGGGGTGCGCTGGGTGGTGCGCACGGAGCCGGTGCCGTTGCAGTCCGGGCAGGTCTCTGGGCTGGAGCCCTTGGCAGCGCCGCTGCCGTGGCAGTCGGGGCAGGGCTCCACGCGGCCGATGTTGATCTCCTTGCTGCAGCCGAAAGCCGCCTCCTCAAAGGAGACCGTCACCCGGGCGCGGATGCTCTCGCCTCTGCGGGGACCGCTGCGCTGGCCGCCGAAAATGTCACCGAAGCCGCCGCCGAAGATATCGCCGAAGATGTCGCCAAAACCGCCGAACCCGCCAAAGCCGCCGAAGCCGGGGCCGCCGGGACCGAAGCCGCCGTTAGGGTCAAAGGCCGCGTGACCGTACTGGTCATACATCTTGCGCTTCTCCTCGTCGGACAGCACCTCGTAGGCCTCGTTGATCTCCTTGAACCGGGCCTCGCACTCCTTGTCGTTGGGGTGCAGGTCAGGGTGGTTGGCCTTGGCTGCCTTGCGGTAGGCCTTCTTGATCTCCTCGTCGGAGGCGCTCTTCTCGACGCCGAGTACCTCGTAATAATCTCGTTTGTCTGCCATATGTTAATCCTCACAAGCGGCTGCACGATGAATATCGTACAGCCGCATCATTTCAAAAATGCCTCGCAGAGTTCGCGTCTGCAGACGCGAATAAAAATAAATCATTTTTGTGCCGGAACTTGTTTCGGTGCAAAAATTCTTCTCGCGAAGGCACTTGCGCTCTTTTCGCAGGGCTTCCCCTGCAGCCGAGCGCGAGTGCCGGAGTGCAAGCCCCCTCAAAGGGGATGCCTGCATCCACTTTGAAGCGCTTACTTGTCGTCGTCGACCACGGTGTAGTCGGCGTCGTAGTACTGCTGGCCGTCGTCGCCGCCGGGCTGCTGAGCGCCGCCCTGGAAGTTGGAGGGGTCAAAGCCCTGGGCGCCGCCCTGGGGGTTGGCCTGCTGATACAGCTTCTCGCTGAGCTTGTAGAAGACCTGGGTCAGCTCCTCGGTGGCGTTCTTGATGGCCTGGGTGTCGGTGCCGGTGAGGGCGTCCTTCAGGGCCTGGAGCTTCGACTCGACCTCGCCCTTTTCGGCGGCGTCGATCTTGTCGCCCAGCTCCTCGAGGGTCTTCTCGGTCTGGTAGACCATCTGGTCGCCCTGGTTGCGGACGTCCACTTCCTCCTTGCGCTTGGCGTCCTCGGCGGCAAACTGCTCGGCCTCGCGCACGGCGCGGTCGATGTCCTCCTTGGACATGTTGGTGCTGGAGGTAATGGTGATGTGCTGCTCCTTGCCGGTGCCCAGGTCCTTGGCGGAGACGTTCACGATGCCGTTGGCGTCGATGTCGAAGGTGACCTCGATCTGCGGCACGCCGCGGCGGGCCGGGGCGATGCCGTCCAGGTGGAAGCGGCCCAGGCTCTTGTTGTAAGCGGCCATCTCGCGCTCGCCCTGCAGGACGTTGACCTCAACGGAGGTCTGGTTGTCGGCCGCGGTGGAGAAGATCTGGCTCTTCTTGGTGGGGATGGTGGTGTTGCGCTCGATGAGCTTGGTGCACACGCCGCCCAGGGTCTCGATGCCCAG
>CAMHRJ010000237.1 GCA_946187475.1 uncultured Clostridia bacterium
CCACCGAGCAGGTGCTCCAAGCCGTGGATACGGCGGTGGAGATGAACCGCAACGGCGATTTTGGTCTGCCCGTGCGGGACTACATGGATGAGAACGTCTCCATCAAGGTCGTGAAGCTCATCCAGAGCTACACCGGCATCGTAGATCGATTTGTATGGAGAAAACAGCAGTGATTTCCCAAAAAGCCAAAAAAATCATCACCAGAAGCGTCGGAATTCTCGCGGCGCTTCTGGTTTTGCTTTTGATTGCAGGAATCTCCGCATACGTATGCGATCGAACCATCAAGGTAACGGACTACGACGTTGCGCTGGACGGCATCCGGAATCCCGCAAAGCTTGTCCTTGTTGCGGACCTACACGGCAAGGTGTACGGAGACGATAACGCTCCGCTGGTGGACAAGGTTGCGGCCCAGGAGCCGGACGGCATCGTGCTGCTGGGCGATCTGTTCCCTTCCGAATTCCAGGAGTCGGATTTGGACTACGTTCTGCATCTGACCGAGCAAATGCAGAGCATCGCACAGGTGTATTTCGCCATGGGAAACCATGAGCTGAGCTACACCGCCCGATACGGTGATGACTGGGTAGAAGCGATCCAGGACACCGGCGCTCTGGTGTTTGATGAGGATTGGGAAGACCTGAATCTTGGCGGCAATCGGGTACGCATCGGCGGCAGCATGGGGCACGGATATCTGTTCGGCAGGACCCACGAGGAATTTGAGGCTTCCTCTGACTTCAAAATCCTGACGGACATGCAGAACAGCCCCTACCCTGCCATCCTGCTGGCGCACTGGCCGGACACGGTGGCGCTCAGCGACGGACCCCAGCGCTGGGAGATCGATCTGGTGCTCAGCGGGCACACCCACGGCGGAGTCATTCGCGTGCCCGGGATTGGCGGGCTCTATGTGCCGCTGCAGGGCTGGTGGCCGCGATTTGATTACGGGGAATACCAGCTCAACGACAACATGCGCATGATCATCACTTCGGGGCTCTCCGGACACGACCGGATACCGCGCATCTTCAATCTCCCGGAGATCGCCGTGGTCAATCTGCACGGGCAAAACTGAAAACACAATAAAAAAGAAAAACGCTGAAATCCAAATAGATTTCAGCGTTTTTGGTGGAGACTAATGGACTCGAACCATCGACCTCCTGCGTGTGAAGCAGGCGCTCTAACCAGCTGAGCTAAGCCTCCAAATTGGTGACCCGTACGGGACTCGAACCCATGTTACCGCCGTGAAAGGGCGGTGTCTTAACCACTTGACCAACGGGCCTTAATCAGGTAGATGAAAAGCGGAACGCCCTTGCGAGCGTTCCGCTTTGTTGGTAGCGGCACCTGGATTTGAACCGGGGACACTCCGGGTATGAACCGAATGCTCTAGCCAACTGAGCTATGCCGCCATATCAACTTGCGCCTCAAGGCAAAACGTAGTTTATCAGATTTCGGACAGTTTGTCAACAGTTTTTTTGCGGAAATTTCATGATCTTTTTTTCAGCCCGCCAAAGCGCGAAAAATCCCCCAATCTTCCGCTTTGAAAGATTGGAGGAATGGATAGCTTATCCGATCTGCGGGAGGATGTCCAGAGGTGAAATGCTCTCCCCATTCAATTTTGCAGAAAGATGCAGGTGGGTTTCCTGGGCGGATTCGCATTTGGCGCTGTCCCCCACCGAGCCGATCACGTCTCCGGCAGATACCTGATCGCCCACCACGACCGTGGGAATCTCCTCCAGAGCGGCGTAGGTGCAGACGAGGCCGTCGCCGTGGTCGATGACCACCGTGGAGCCGTAGGCGTCGTCATAGTAGACCTCCGTCACGGTTCCGGCGCGGATGGCGTGGACCTTGGTGCCATAGGGTGCCGCGATGTCCAGACCGTCGTGGGTGCGCCAGTCAGACATGGTGGCATCATAGGCAAGACTGGTGATGCTGTAGGGACGCTGCACCTCCCCTTCCACCGGCCAGACCGGCTCCGTAGAGGCGACGGTCTCCGCCAGTTCTTCCATGGCCACCGGCGGCGTCTCCGGCGCGGGGAGCTCTTCCGTCGCTTCCGGCGTGGGCTGTACGACCTCCGGCGGCTGGTATTCCACGGTGGTCAGGGTCTCGTCAAACTCGGCCTCGTCCAGATAGTCCGCCGGCGAGCGCACCAGCGACCAGATGGAAACGCCGATGACCGCAGCGCAGAGCGCCATGACAATGTAGAAGCCCCGGCCCTCGATCACCTGCTGCAGAAGCTTTCCAAATCCCTTTTTGGATTCCATGTTGTTCCCTCCAATGAAAAAGGTGTTTACGAGGGTATTCTTACCATCGTAAACACCTTTTATTCACTTAGAGGGTTTTCTTATTTGACAGAGAAGAAAGCGTCCTTGCCCAGGTACTTGGCCACATCGCCCAGCTCCTCCTCGATGCGGAGCAGCTGATTGTACTTCGCAACGCGGTCGGTGCGGCTGGGAGCGCCGGTCTTGATCTGGCCGGCGTTGACGGCCACGGAGATGTCGGCAATGGTGGTGTCCTCGGTCTCGCCGGAGCGGTGAGAGACAACGGCGGTGTAGCCGGCGCGGTTGGCCATCTGGATGGCGTCCAGGGTCTCGGTCAGGGTGCCGATCTGGTTGACCTTGATCAGGATGGAGTTGGCAACCTTCTTCTCGATGCCGGTAGACAGGCGGCTGACGTTGGTGACGAACAGGTCGTCGCCCACCAGCTGCACCTTGTCGCCGATGGCGTCGGTGAGGAGCTTCCAGCCTTCCCAGTCGGTCTCGGCCATGCCGTCTTCCAGGGAGATGATCGGGTACTTGTTGGCAAAGTCGGTCCACATGGCGACCAGCTGCTCGGCGCTCATCTGGGTGCCGGTCTTGGGCTGGACATAGGTCTTCTTCTCGTCGTCCCACCACTCGGAGGAAGCGGCGTCGATGGCGATCATGAAGTCCTCGCCGGGCTTGTAGCCGGCCTGCTCAACCGCCTGCACCAGAGCCTTCAGGGCATCCTCGTCGCTGCCCAGGTTAGGAGCGTAGCCGCCCTCGTCGCCCACGCCGGCGGCAGGGGTGCCATTGGCCTTCAGAACGCTCTTCAGGGTGTGGAACACCTCGGCGCACATCCGCAGAGCCTCTTTGAAGCTCTTGGCGCCCACAGGCATGATCATGAACTCCTGAATCTCAACGTTGTTGGTGGCATGAGCACCGCCGTTGAGAACGTTCATCATGGGCACGGGCAGGGTCTTGGCATTAACGCCGCCGATATAGTTGTACAGGCCCACGCCGGAAGCCTCGGCCGCAGCCTTGGCAACGGCCAGAGAAGCGCCAAGAATGGCGTTGGCGCCCAGGCGGGTCTTGTTGGGGGTGCCGTCCAGATCGATCAGGGTCTGGTCAATGCCGGGCTGGTCCAGAGCATTCAGGCCGATGAGGGCCTCGGCGATCTCGGTGTTCACGTTGTCAACCGCCTTGGTGACGCCCTTGCCCAGGTAACGGCTCTTGTCGCCGTCGCGGAGCTCACAGGCCTCATAAATGCCGGTGGAAGCGCCGGAAGGAACGGCGGCACGACCGATGGTGCCGTCCTCCAGAACGACCTCGACCTCCACGGTGGGGTTGCCGCGGGAGTCCAGAATCTCTCTTGCGTAAACGTCAACGATCTCGAAAATCTGCTTCATGGTAAGTTCTCCTTTTTCAGAATTTATAGAGAGGAATTATGCTTGAATCATAGATTCGCCGTTCATCTCGGCGGGCTGCTCGATCTCCATAAGCTGGAGCA
>CAMHRJ010000238.1 GCA_946187475.1 uncultured Clostridia bacterium
ATCTGGCCACCAGCGATCCCGACACATACGCCTTTGTCGAGCGCATCCAGGCTGCGGGCTGATTCAGCGGCACAGAATCCTTTTAACTTAACATTTCATCTGTTTGTCTGGAACAGAGAGCGGCTTACCACCCAGGCGGTGATAAGCCGCTCTTCCTTTTGAGAAATAATTGGAATCTGATAGGAGATGGTAGTACTTGAAGAAAATTGAGAAAGTACTGGATACCGTTATGCGCTTCCTGATGGCGCTTGCCATGCTGACGCTGCTCGTGTTCGGCACCTGGCAGATCTTTACGCGCTGGATCCTCGGGAATCCTTCGACCTTTACCGACGAGCTTTTGCGCTACGTGCTTATCATCGCCGGGTTCATCGGCTCGGCCTACTGCTTCTACCGTGATGAGCATCTGGCGCTGACGCTCATCACCGATAAGGCCAAGGGACCGTTCAAAGTAGTCCTTGACATTTTCATCGAAATCTGCATTCTGTTCTTTGTGGTCTATGTCTTCATCTATGGCGGCTGGAAGCTTTCCGCGACCGCGACAAATGTGTCCTCCGTCATGCATATTCCGATGAAGACCCTGTATCTGATTGAGCCCGTTTGCGGCGTGCTGATCGTGCTGGCGCGTATTCTGAAGTACGCCGGCATGATCGCCGAAAAGAAAGGAGAGAGCAAATAATGGTTATAACCGCTACAATCGTTCTGTTTGTCTCCTTCTTTGTCATGCTGCTGGCAGGCGTCCCCATCTCGGCGGGCATCGGCATTGCCTCGGTCATTGCCATCTGCGCCTCCGGCCGCTCAGACTTCCAGGGCTTCGCATTCACGGCTGCCCAGAAGTGCTTCTCCGGCCTTGACAGCTTTTCGCTGCTGGCGCTGCCCTTCTTCTCTTTGGGCGGCAATATCATGAACAAGGGCGGCATCGCCAAGCGTCTGGTGCGCCTGGCAAGACTCCTGGTGGGCGGAATCCCCGGCTATCTCGCGGCGACCAACGTCCTTGCCAACATGTTCTTCGGCGCGGTGTCCGGTTCTTCCGTTGCGGCTACCTCCGCCATGGGCTCCATCCTCTCCCCGCTGGAAGCGGATGAGGGCTATGATCCCAACTACTCCGCGGCGGTCAACATCTGCTCTGCCCCCACCGGAATCCTGATCCCACCCTCCGGTCCGCTGATCCTTTACTCCATCACGGCCGGCGGTGTGTCGGTTGCGGCGCTGTTTATGGGCGGCTACTTTGTGGGCGCGATCCTCGGCATCTGCGTGGCGATTGTCGCCATCATCCTTGCCGTACGCAAGGGCTACAAGAAGTCCGAGGTGAAGGATGCCGATCCCGCCTGGAAGATCTGGGTCGAGGCGATCCCGTCCCTGCTTGCGGTTATTATCGTTATGGGCGGTATTCTGGCCGGTATCTTCACCGCGACGGAAGCCGGCGTTGTCATGTGCCTGTACTGCGGTGTTCTCGCCGTTATCTACCGTGAGATGGATTTCAAGACCTTCTATAACCTGCTGGCCGACACCATGAAGTCCTCCGCCACCATTCTCTTCCTGATCGCGGCTTCCTCCATCATGGCCTATGTCATGGCGCGTACCAAGATCCCCGGCGCGATCTCCGACATGATCATGAGCGTGTCCGACAACCGCTATGTCATTCTTCTTATCATGAACGTGTTCCTGCTCGTGATGGGCATGTTCCTGGATCTGACGCCGGCGGTGCTGATCTTTGTGCCCATCTTCCTGCCCATCGCCCGCAGCATCGGCATGAGCGATGTACACTTCGGTCTTATGCTCATCACCAACCTCGGCATCGGTTCCGTTACCCCGCCGGTCGGCTCCTGCCTGTTTGTCGGCTGCGGCGTAGCCAAGGTCAAGATCGAGGGCGTCACGAAGTATATCGTCCCCATCTTTGCCGCGATGGTCGTTGCACTGCTTCTCGTCACGTACATCCCGCAGATTTCCCTCAGCCTGCCCTACTGGACGAAGCTCATTCCTTCCATGGGCTGGAACGGCTGAGCCATCCAAGCCTCGCATTCCTTTTGACGGCGGTCTGCCCCTGCCCACGCTTCGCGGCGGCAGCGCGGCAGGCCGCTGTTTTCGTTCCCCTTCAGGCAATGCCTTCCCTTGATGGCATGCCACCTGAAGCATCACTCATATAACAAGGAGCATTCATATGGATATTTGCAGAAAAATCACCGGTCTGGATCGACTCACCGGCGCGACACTCGTCCATACCAATTGCGCCGATCTCAAGATTGTTTTTGTCACGGAGGAAATCGTGCGTGTGCGCGCTTCCTTTGACAAGGAGCTCGCCGAAGAATCCTATGTCCTTATGACAACCGCGTGGGAAGACCGTCTCGACCCTCTCTTTGAGGGTCAGCGCACGCGGGTAAAGCCCGTGGAACCAAAGATCACGGAAGGGGAGAAGACCATCCTTTTTGAAAGCGCCGCGCTGCGTCTGGAACTGGATCGGGATCCCATCTGTATCCGCCTGTACGACGCAGAGGGCACGGAGCTTTACTCCACCCTTTCCGGAAGCCCCTTCACCCTCGACAGCAATCAGCGCGTTACCGCCTACAGCCGTATGGAAGAGGAAGACTGCTTCTACGGATTCGGGGAAAAGGGCGGTGCGCTGAATAAGAACAAGGCCTTTCTGCGCGAGCGGGCCACCGACGCCATGGGCTACGACGCCGAGCTCATGGACACGCTCTACAAGCACATCCCCTTCTACATCCGCCTCAGCCGTACAACGAAAAAAGCGGTGGGACTGTTTTATCACAACTTCTACGAGTCCGTGTTCAACATGGGCAAGGAGAAGTCCAACTACTGGCCGCGCTACACCTACTGGCAGGCCGATGGGGGAGATATCGACCTGTTCCTGCTGGGCGGCAATACCCTGAGCCGGATCGTTGACAATTACACGCTGCTGACGGGCCGACCCGCGCTGCTTCCCAAGCGGGCGCTGGGCTATCAGGGGTCCAGCATGTACTATCCGGAGCTGGAAAAGGACAGCGACGACGCGGTGCTCGACTTCATCGACACCATCAAGGACGAGGGCTTCCCCATCGACGGATTCCACCTCTCTTCCGGCTATACCAGCGTAAACGGGAAGCGCTGTGTCTTCACCTGGAATACCGAGCGCTTTAAAAATCCACGGGCATATTTTGCCGCCATGAACGAGAAGGGCGCTCAGAACGTGCCGAACGTCAAGCCCGGCATCCTGCTGTGCCACCCGCTGTTTGAGGAATTCAACAAACGGGACGTGTTTGTCAAAGACAGCGAGAATCCCGATGCCTATGCCGTGGGCTCCTGGTGGGGCGGCGACGGCGCCTTCTGGGACTACACCAAGCCCGAAGCCAGAAGAGCCTGGAAGGATTATCTCATCGAGAATGTCATCGATGTGGGAACCGACTCCATCTGGGATGACAACTGCGAGTACGACAGCCTGCTGGACAAGGACGCCAGGGTGGATTTCGACGGCAAGGGCGGCACCATAGGACAGTTAAAGCCTCTGATGTGCACCATTATGTGCCGTCTCGGCAATGAAGCCGTCGAGGAGCACAACCCGGATGCGCGGCCCTATGTGGTCTGCCGCAGCGGCAGCTCCGGCATCCAGAAATACGCCCAGACCTGGTGCG
>CAMHRJ010000239.1 GCA_946187475.1 uncultured Clostridia bacterium
TCGGACATCTGCCGCATACCGCGAACGGGATACAGATGCTGGAGCACCGTGCCCTTGAGAGGCATATGCCAGATACCGGCAGCGTCCAGTGCCCGGAACACCACACCCATCTCTGCGTCCATAGTGACGCTTTTCATAACGGAGCGTTGGAGGGCTTTGGCAAAGCGTTTATCCTGTATTCCTGCCGCCTCCAGGGCCGGGGCAAGCGTCGCCGCCAGAGATTGCCTGCGGGCCAGCCTGTACACCGCATCCAAGTCCATAGCCGCAACCCGCTCCGGGTCGGGCATGGTTTCATCGACGGCGCAGGAAGCAAGATAGATGACATCCTGTGCGATTTTGTTTTTAGTCATATTTTCTTCAGTCCGTTTTCCCGGTTCGTATCGCATCATGTTTCCTTCCTCAGCAGCTTTTTGATCAAGGGCAAAACACCCAGCTCTCGCGCTACACCCACAGCCAGACGTCGTGAACGAAAGCGCAGAACGCGCAAAGGATAGATGGTGTCCCAGAACCGGACATAAAGTCGATAGCCGCGGTTTTCCACGTCGATCGTCTTCCCCTTTCGCTGAAAGCCGACCAGCACGCCGATCACCGCGCTGTCCGGTACGTTTTCCAGCGCGTAGGTATTGTCCCCGCGGATCAGGTAATGATCCCCCTTCACCGCGATCACCCGGTGGAGCACATGCGTTTCCCCGCGCTTATACAGCGCCACGTCATATTTCTTCAAACGCGAAGCAGGTGCCCGGACGACCACCAGGTCCCTGTTCTGCCGCAGCATCGGCTCCATGCTCACGCCGCGGGTCTTGTATACCAGCGTTTCGTTCCTGAGGAGGATGCTTTCTATCTGGCTGTCTTTTACGGGATCACCCATCAATGGCCCCGATTTCCCTGAGCTGACCCACGATTTTCCGCACGTCGCGGCGGGCCAGCTCGTCGGAGACATCCCAGTTCTCCCGCATTTTTGCTACAATCTCGTCCTCGGTGGTGTCGCTCCTAAGGCAGTCAATGATGAAGCCCGCGGTTTCGTTGCCACGGGCGATGCCGTTGAAATCCGTATTGCCGGTGGATACCACGAACTTGGTATCCCCGTCGTTGTGAATCAGAAATTTGTCGTTCAGTTTCATGGTTTCTCATCCTTTCATTGCGTTCCAGGCGACCTCCGCCGCCGAAAGCTCCATATTGCAGTCCAGCCGGTACAGCCGCACGCTCCGTGACAGCCGGTCCACCAGGGTCAGCGTCCGCTGAAGCTTCTCCATGTCCCCGGGGCGGTACGTCTGCTGCACCAGCATGGGATAGGCCTGCTCCCGCGTGACGGGCGCGATATGGTTCTCCGCCGCCTGTCCCAACAGGCAGACGGCCTTCAGCGGCACGGCGATGTTGTGGCTCCGATGGTGCTTGCCTGCCCAGGGCGTGCCGTAGGCGATCACGCCATCCTCCGTGATATGCAGCATGGGCTTGTCGTCGTTCACATCCATGGCCCGTTCCCCCAGCAGCCTATTCCACAGTGCCGCGTGGGTTGATTTCCCCGTGCCGGATTTCGCGGTGAATAGATAGCCCTGCCCGTCCACGGCCACGCACGCGCTGTGAAACACCACTCTGTCGTATTCGATCATCCGCTCCGCGATCTTGCGGTAGACCGCGGTAGATTCCAATACCTGGGGGGAATGTTCCGTGGAACGCCGACCCTGGATGGCGTCTTCCCGTCGGCTGATTTCGTCCTCGTATTCGATATCCGCCGGGGTGATCTCCACCGCGAAATCCGGCGCGTCGTCCGTCCGGTAGTCCGCGCAGAGCTCGTGCACATCCGGGTACAGCGAGGTCACCGCCGCCGTCTTTCCGGCGATCTTATAGCGGTATGTCATCGTCGTCCTCATCGTCCGCTTCTCCCTCTGTCACTGCGCCGCGCAAAAGCTCGCGAAGGTAGTCCTCCTCATCAAGGCGCTTTCCTACGCTGCATTGCTCAAACCAGACGGGACAGCCGCGCCTTTTGAACGGGGTACACCGGGGCAGAAAGGGGCACTTAGCGCAGTCGGGGTCGATGGCAGGGGGCTTGCGTAGCGCCTCATAGAGCGCCGGGTCGGTCACGCCGTTGAAGATATCGCCCCAGCTCTCCCCTTCCTGCAGGTGCTCGCAGCGATAAAGCCTTCCGTCCGGCGTGATGACCACAGAGCCGTCCATGATGTCCGCCATGCAGCAGTTCAGGCGCATCCGGGCCTTTTTCCCAGTCCCGGCTTTCCCAAGGCCCAGCGCCCGGATCTTGTTGTTCAGGGAAGAGATCGCCTCCTGCAGCGGCACATAATTTGCGGTGCCTAGCTCCTGATACAGGGCGCAGAGGTACAGCGTAACGTTTTCCCGCTCTCCGAACAATGCACCCATCTCGTCCAGGAAGCCCTCGATGCGGGGCAGGTTTTCCATATTCACGTTGACCCGCAGTCTCACGCGGATGTCCTCGTCGGCCAGGTATCCGATGGCGCGCATGACCGCGTCGTAATTATGCTTATCGGGCTGGACGAAGCGCTTGCGCAGGGCGTAGTCCTCCCGTGCGCCGTCCAGCGACACTTGGACCTGTTTCAGATGCCACCGTTTCTTCGCCTCGTGGGCCAGCTCCCGGGTCAGCAGGCTGGCGTTGGTGGTCATGCGGGACGTGAAAACCACGCCCCGTTCCTCCAGTCCTGCGCTGATCCGGCGGATGATATTCACTCCCACCAGCGGCTCGCCCCCAAACCAGCGCAGCCACACCGGGCCTTCGCCCTTCGTCTCGCAGATGTAGTCGATCAGGCGGTCCGCGGTGGCCTCCGTCATGGTCTGGACCGGCATGCCCTCCTCAAAGCAGTACACGCACCGGGCGTTGCAGCCGGTGGTGGGCAGGATGGTATATAAGAAAAGCCCCTTTCTCCGCCCCCTCGCGGTTTTCAGCAGGAACAGGGTCTGGGCGTAGGCGTGGGCCTCGTCGTAATCCGTTTCCACGAGGTAGCGCTTCCCGGCCAGCTCCGTCAGGCCTTTGCGCTCAATGGTCTCATAGCTTTGGGGCGCGGCTTGAAATGAGAGGACGTCCGCCCACTCCGACGCCGTCAGTTCCAGCGCCTCTCCGGTCATGGTGTGCATCAGCGCATGCCGGCCGTCCTCCAAAAAAGGCCAGGCGTACAGGGAAAGCCGGTATTCCGCGTCCAAGCGCGGGCTTTTTTGTCGGATGAGCTTCTCGGCGTTTTTATCGCCTTCTCTCAGGATGTTCATAGGTTTTACTCCTTTTTTAGCAATGAAGGCCGCAATAGGCTCGCGACCTTCATTGCTCGAAATGATGCTGCATGGTATGAACGGATTTTGGTCAACATGCTCCTCTGACGATCAAACACTGATCGTCAGAGGAGCAGCCATCAGGACAATCCCAGAGGGCATTATGTGTTTCATCATTCCCAGCACTCATCCCACGAGCAATCCCACGAGCAAGGATTCGTCGCCGTGATGATATCCTCCGCGTCGAAGGCGATGACCTCCAGTTCCGCTTCGATATACTTCTTCATAGATTTTTCCTCCTTTCTGAAATGATGGGGTATCTATGCAATCAACCGGCCGCTGTTGTCAACGCCGGATATTGCCAACATGTAA
>CAMHRJ010000240.1 GCA_946187475.1 uncultured Clostridia bacterium
CGTTGCAGCAGGTCAGGATGATCAGAACGCTGAAGCCCATGCCGATGCCGTTGAAAAGGCTCGTGGTGATGGCCATGGTGGCGCACATGCCGAGCAGCTGCACCAGAACGGGGTTGTTGGTCACAAGACCTTCTTTGAATTGCTGTTTGATGTTCATGGTTCAGCCTCCTTTACAGCGACTTGACGGCGTCAATGACCGTCTGGATCTCGGTGACAACCGCACGGGAGGTCAGGGTCGCGCCGGAGATGGCAGCGATGGTGCCGCCGTCCTTGGACCGCTTCAGACCGTCGCCGTTGCCGGGCAGACTCTGGGGGAAGGGATCGGTGGGATCGGAGGCCTTGGCGCCGAGGCCGGAGGTCTCAGAGGACTCGGTGATGCCGATGCCGGTGCAGACCAGGTCGTTGTCCAGGCCGATGACCATGGTGATCATGCCCTGGGCGCCGGAGAAGGTGGTCTCCGCCACGTAGCCGATCTCGTTGCCGGAGGCGTCCGTCGCCTTCGAGAGCTTGGTGATGGTGTTGCTGGCGTCGTTGGTGTAGCTGCCGGCGTCCAGCTCTTCATAGTTGTTGCCCTCGCCCGGCATGACCATGGCGTAGGCTTCATCGCGCTTGTTGTTGAGGTACTCCTCGATGGGGCCCTTGGTGATCTCGTTGACCACGCCGAGAACCAGGGCGATGACCGCGGCGACTGCGAGCAGGACAAGCGCGAGCTTGACGATCTGGCCGCCGCTGGATTTCTTCGCAGTATCAGCCATTATGCTCCAGCCTCCTTTGCTTCTTTCTTAGCCGCCTTCTTGGCAGCCTTCATCGCCTTGACGTCTTCCTTGCTGACGCCGAACTGGCGGCGCTTCGTGAGCTGATCCAGGAACCACGCGCAGCAGTTCATGATGAGGATCGCGAAGCTGACGCCCTCGGGATAACCGCCGAAGCGGCGGATGATCACCGTGAGCAGACCGCAGCCGATGCCGTAGATGCAGCGGCCCTTGAAGGTGACCGGGCTGGTGCTGTAGTCGGTGGCCATGAAGATGGCGCCCAGCATCAGACCGCCGGAAAGCAGGTTGGCGAGCATCCAGTCCACGTTGCTGTACTCGGGACCGCCGCCGAAGATCAGGGAGACCAGGGCGACCGTGCCGATGAAGCAGACGGGGATGTGCCAGGTGATGACCTTGCGGCAGATCAGGTACAGACCGCCCAGAATCAGGGCAGCGGCGCTGATCTCACCGAAGCAGCCGGGCATCTTGCCCAGGAACATGTTGGCCACGGTGAAATACTCCGGCAGAGCCACGCCGGCCTTCATGGAGCTCAGGGGGGTCGCCATGGTGATGGCGTCCACCGCAGTGCCCTTCAGACCGTTGGGGGTGACCCACTGGGTCATGAGCATGGCGTAGCTGGCGAACAGGAACGCACGGCCGGCCAGGGCGGGGTTCAGGAAGTTCTTGCCGATGCCGCCGTAGAGCTGCTTGACGATCACGATGGCGAAGAAACCGCCGATGACCGGCAGCCACCAGGGGGCGTTGGCCGGGAGGGTGAAGCTCAGCAGCAGGCCCGTGAGCACCGCGGAGAGATCGCCGATGGTGCTGGGCTTGTGCAGGAGCTTGCGATAGGCCCACTCGAAGAACACGCAGGCCGCAATGCTCGTGGCAACGGGCAGCAGAGCCGCAAAGCCGAACTGCCACACGCCGACGCACAGCGCGGGGATCAGGGCGATGATGACATCGAGCATGATCTGGGTGGTGCCGCGCTTGGCGCGTACCTGAGGCTGATAACCGGCGTCAAAGGTATATTCTTTCTTTGTCATTTGGTTTCCGCCTCCTTCTCAGCCTTTTTTGCTTCCGCTTCCTTGGCGGCAGCTTCTGCGCGGGCCTTCTCCTCTGCCGCACGGGCGGCGAAGAGCAGCTTCGCGGTCTTAAAGGTATGGGTCAGGGGCAGACGGCCCGGGCAGTTGAACGAGCAGCTGCCGCACTCGAAGCAGTCGAGGATGTGATACTCCTGCATCTTCTCGAAGTCGCGCTTCTGGAAGTACTTGTACATGTACACAGGCTCGAGCTTCATCGGGCAGACCTGCAGGCACTGGCCGCAGTGGATGCAGGTGGGATTCTCCACCGTGCGGTCCTCTTCCTCGGTGAAGAACAGGATGCCCGCGGTACCCTTGATGTTGACCGCGTCGATGTTGGAGGCGATCAGACCCATCATGGGGCCGCCGAGGACGATCTTCTTGGGCTCCTTCTTGAAGCCGCCGATCTGCTCGACAATGTAGCGGAAGGGAGTGCCCACGCGGCACTGGAGGTTGTGAGACTCACCGATGGCGCTGCCGGCCACGGTCAGAATACGCTGGTAGCAGGGAACGCCCTCGTAGCAGGCACGGTAGATGGCGTAAGCCGTCTGGGTGCTGATGACGTTGGCGCCAACGCCCGCCGGCAGACCGCCGGGCTTGACCTCACGGTTGGTGATGGCCTTGATCTGCATCTTCTCAGCGCCCTGGGGATACTTGACGTTCTCCGGGACGATCTCCACGCCGTACTGGGCGGGATTGTAAGAATTCAGCAGGTCGATGGCGTCCTGCTTGTTCTTCTCGATGCCGTAGTAGGCCTTGTCCAGACCGCTGGCGATGCGGGCCAGCTGGATGCCCTTGAGCAGTTCCTCAGGGTGCAGCTTCATGGTCCAGTGGTCGCCGTTCAGGTAGGGCTCGCACTCGGCGCCGTTGATGATGAGCGTGTCGACCTTGCCCAGACCGCCGCGGATCTTGAACGCGGTGGGGAACATGGCGCCGCCCATGCCGACGATGCCGGCCTCGCGGATGCGGGTCAGGATGGCTTCCTGGTCCTGGAGTTCCGCTTCCGTCAGCGGAGCCAGGTCGGTACATGGGGTGTCCAGTCCGTCGTTTTCAATGACAATGGCCGGGATATTGTCGCCCAGGGGATGGGGACGCGGCTCAATGGCAATGACCTTGCCGGACACCGGGGAGTGAATCGGGGCGGACACCGGCGCAGGATTTTCGCCGATCTTCTGGCCCATCGTCACCGTGTCACCCACCGCGACCAGCGGTTTGCAGGGCGCGCCGATGTGCTGTGCCATCGGGACAACGACCTGGGGTGGCGGTGTAATGACGGTCACCGGAGTGTCCGGTGCCTTCATATAATTCGGATGGACGCCGCCGTGAAACTTAAAGGGCATTTGCATCACCTCTCTAATTTTTGACGCAGATATTCTATCACAACAAACGATACAAGTCCACCCAAAAGTGTGTTTTAGGCTAATTTAAATATTAACAAAACCGTTGAAACCACAACATTTTTGTTATTTTCTGGTGCTTTTCTCGTCTTCTATCCGAAAGACGTTCCGTTTCTCGCCAGTTTTGAAAAAAATGTCGAGAAAAGAAGATTACCCCCTTAACAAGCAGAAAAAAATCGGGTACAATAGAGAGGCGATTTGAAGTGAATGCGAATTGGTATGAATAAACCAGTGTGGAGTTAGGAGTGTGGAGTTAGGAGTTTAAAAGTGTTTGCTGCGCAAACGATTGAAATAATAGCGCGCATTTGATTCATCGCCGCAGGCGATCCATTTAAACTCCACACTCCACTCTTCACACTCCACAC
>CAMHRJ010000241.1 GCA_946187475.1 uncultured Clostridia bacterium
CCGAGCATGTTGCCGGCGCAGAGACGCCGGGTGGAGGGAGGAATCTGGTTGTACGCACTGCTCCGTGGGATTCTGCTGCCGCTTCTGGGCACCGGCCTTGGCGCAGCCATGGTGTTCTTTCTGAAACGGCAGTTTTCCGATCAACTGCAGCGGATCCTGACCGGGTTCGCCGCCGGGGTCATGGCAGCCGCCTCCTTCTGGAGTCTGCTGCAGCCGGCCATCCAGCGCTGCGAAGGAATGGGCAGACTGGCCTTCCTGCCGGCGGCGGGCGGATTTCTGATCGGGGTGGGCTTTCTCATGGCGCTGGACGTGGTGACTCCCGCCCCGGGGCGGGAAACGGGCTGCATGAGCAGGACCGCCAAAATGATCCTGGCCGTGACGCTGCACAATGTGCCCGAGGGCATGGCCGTGGGCGTGGTCTATGCCGGATGGCTGGCAGGAGACCCCGGGGTGAGCGAGCTGGCAGCCTTCGCGCTGGCCTTTGGCATCGCGGTGCAGAATCTGCCGGAAGGCGCCATCGTTTCCATGCCTCTGGCCGCCGCAGGCATGCCCAGAGGCAAAGCCTTTGGTCTGGGCGTGCTCTCCGGCGCGGTGGAGCCCGCGGCGGCGGTTTTGACCCTCTTCGCCACCCGGGCGGCGACCGCCGCCCTCCCCTGGCTGCTGGCCTTCGCCGCCGGGGCCATGATGTTCATCGTGGTGGACGCCCTGATTCCGGAAACCGCCAGTGATAAGAAGGTCAACGCCGGTGCCCTCTCCTACGCCCTGGGTTTCGTTTTGATGATGATCCTGGACGTGGCGCTGGGCTGAATCTGTTTTTTTCCGCGCCTTCGGCGCGGATGTCTTTTTTGATGCTTTTGCATCAAAAAAGACGCTGCTTCGCCGGAACGGACAAACCGACGAAGCAGCGTCTTTTTCAAGATGAATCAGGTTGGAAAACCAGCGCCATAGGGGCTGTTTTCAAACTGTTATTATTATATAATGACTGCCCATGGATGTAAAGAGATTTTTTCCGATAAGCACCTTCATTTTTCTTGCAGTCGCTGAAAAAATATGGTAAAGTAGGGCGAAATCGAAACGAGGTGATGGCTATGAGCCTGACCGGCGTACTGGTGAACACCGGGACGGTCATCGTGGGCAGTCTGCTGGGACTGCTGTTCAAAAAAGGAATCCCCGAGCGGGTCTCCGGCGCGGTGATGATCGCGCTGGGTCTCTGCACGATCTATATCGGTGTCAGCGGGTCTCTCCAGGGCGAGAATATCCTCATCGTCATCGGGGCCATGGTGCTGGGCGCCATCGTCGGCACCCTGCTGGGCATCGACGACGCGGTGAACCGGCTGGGCAAATGGGTGGAAAACCGCTTCAGCGCCGGCGACGGCACCGTGACCATCGCCCAGGGCTTCGTCACGGCCAGTCTCCTGTTCTGCGTGGGCGCCATGACCATCAACGGCGCCATTGAGTCCGGCATCAAGGGTGAGAACGCCACCTTCTTCGCCAAGGCCACGCTGGACTTCTTCTCCTCCATGATGCTGGCCTCCGGTCTGGGCATCGGCGTGCTGCTCTCCGCGGCCTTCGTGCTGGTGTTTCAGGGCGGGCTGACCTTGCTCGCCGGGGTGCTGGCTCCGGTGCTGACGGCCTCCGCCGTGGCGGAGATGACCTGCGCCGGGTCGCTGATCCTCCTCGCCATCGGCACGAACCTGCTGGGCATCTCCAAAATAAAAGTGGCGGATTACATCCCGGCCATCTTCATCGCGCCCATCATCTGCTGGGTGGTCTCCCTGTTCTGAAACGACACATGAAAAAACCGCGCTGCAGCTTGCAGCGCGGTTTTGCGTTTTTTCCTTTAGTAGACCGTGAGCTTTGCACTCTCACTGGTCACCTGATTGCCGTAGGCATCCGTAATCACACAGCGCACCAGACGTCCGTTGACGGAGTCGGTGGCGATCCAGGTCAGGTTCTCGGTCCGGGCTGCGTTGTACCAGGTCTTGCCGTCGGAGCTGATCTGCCACTGGTACTGCAGGCGGTCGCCCTGGGCCTTGACGGTGAAGCGCACCACCGTGAGCTTGGAGACCGCGGCGTTCTGGGGCTGGACGGTGATCTTCAGGGTTTCCACGGTCAGGAGCGCAGACTCGCTGGTGACGGACGCGCCGTTTTTGTCCCCAACGACGCAGCGGTAGAGTCTGCCGTTGTGCTGGGCTGTGGCTTTGGTGGTGAGGGTTGCGGCGGAGCACTTGGCGTCTGCCCAAGTTTTGCCGCCGTCGCGGCTGTATTCCCAATGGTAGGTCAGGCCCTTGCCCGAAGCGCCCACGGTGAAGACCGCCGTGCCGTCCACGCCGCAGCTGACCGGGGCCGGCTGCTGGGTGATGGTGATGGGCTGGATGACCGTGATCTGCGCCGCAGCGCTGGTCACGGAGAGACCGGAGGCGTTTTTCACCACGCAGCGGTACTGCCGTCCGTCGCTGGCGGCGGACAGTTTGCAGGAAATCTCCGGACTGGTAGACTTGGCCTTCTTCCAATGGGCGCCGTTGTCATCGCTGTACTGCCACTGGTAGGTCAGGCCCTTGCCCTCCGCCGTGACGGAGAGGGTGGTTTTGGTGCCTGCGGCGCCGGTATAGCTCTTGGGCTGGGCAGTGATTTTCAGGGTACTGGTGATGATGACCCTGGCGGTGCTGCTGATGGTCTGCAGGCCGTGAGCGTTGGTGACCACACAGCGGTAGAGCCGTCCGTCCCGGGCCTGGGTGAGATTGCTGGTGGTTTTCGCCTTGACGGACTTGGTGTCGTGCCAGGACTCGCCGCCGTCGTCGCTGTACTGCCACAGATAGGTCAGGCCCTCGCCCTCGGCAGTGACGGAGAGGATTCCCTGAGTTCCGGCCTCGCCCACCAGATCGGCGGGCTGGACCGTAATGACCGGTGCTTCTGCCATAAGGACCTGAGCGGCATCAGAATAAACACACTGTTTGGCGGAATTCAGGACTGCGCAGCGGTACCAGGTCCCCGCCGTGGTCTGGTTCACCAGACAGGTGGCGTAATCCGCCGTAGAGCTGGCGTTCTGCCAGGTTTCGCCGTCCCGGCTGTACTGCCACTGATAGGAAAGCCCGTCGCCCTGGGCTTTCACGGAGAAGGTCACCTTCCCGCCCAAAGCACCGATCTGATCGGTGGGCTGGGTCTCGATGGTCACCGGCTGGGGCGTAGGCGTCGGAGTGGGCGTCGGCGCCACGTTATGATCGGCGCGGATGCTGTAGGAGCTGATGTACCAGTAGTCGGTGGCAGAGGCAAGGATGGAATCCTGACTGCCCAGCTTCTCGCCCAGCCAGGACTGGCTCAGCGGGATGCGGCGTCCGCTGTAATACTCTGCGGGGTCGAAGCAGTAGAACACACCGTCCTCATAGTCCGTCACGCAGACGGCATGGGGCACGCCGGCGCAGTAGAGCTCAATGCCCTCCGGGTGCTTTTCCAGCAGCGAGGCCAGGGTCTTGGCGCTGATGCCCCGGGAGACCTTGTGGTCGCCGTTGATCTCGTCGCCGTTGTAGCTGAAGGTCCAGGAATAATACAGGCCCGCACCCTCCAGCCAGACGTCCTTCCGGGCCAGCTGCTCGG
>CAMHRJ010000242.1 GCA_946187475.1 uncultured Clostridia bacterium
GGACACCCCTCATCCACCGCAAGCGGTCCCCCTTCCCCCTGAGGGGGAAGGCTTCCAAACGGGTACTGCTCAGATTTCCATTCCACAATGGAGCAAAATATCTCTGCAAACAGAGTCAAATTGTTCATTCACATCTGAATTGGGATAGCGCAGGACAGTCAATCCCAGATCTTGCAAAGTTTGGTCTCGAATCGCATCTTTACGCTGCGCTTCTCTCTCATAATGCTGAGAGCCATCCAGTTCAATGACGATACCGCGGCTGGGGATGTAGAAATCCACAATAAAGTCCCGAATGATTGCCTGACGCTTGACCGGAAAAGGAAGACGCTTCAGGAAATCATACCAGAGCCGCCGTTCCTCCTTGGTCATGTGATTCCGGAGGTTTTTTGCATTGTCCCGCAGGCTCATGTCATCAGCTTTTCGATGGCTTTGTTGAGTTCCTCGATGCTCTGCAGGTCGCCGGATTCCACCGCGTCGGCCAGGCAGTGCTCCACGTGGTCCTTGAGGATGATCTTCGAGGTGTTGTTCAATGCCGAGCGGACCGCCGCCAGCTGGATGAGCACCTCGGTGCAGTCTCTCCCCTCCTCCACCATGCGGCGCACCGACTCCAGATGGCCGATGGCCCGGCTGAGGCGGTTCAAGACCGCCTTGGTCTGGGTGTGGGAGTGGGTATGGGGATGAGTGTGGCCCTCGCCGTGGGAATGGGTGTATTCCTTCCCGTCCGGGCCGATGTGAGTATGTTCGCGGCTGTGTTCAGACACCGGCTTCACCCCAATCAAAGATCGTCAAAGTTGACCAGTTCGTAGGTCTCGGTGCCGTCCTCGTTCTTGATGATGCGCAGGCCGTTGCTGCCGTCCACGTTGAACATGTCGCCGCCCCAGTCATAGTCGTTGTAGGTGCGGAACCACTCCGCCAGGGAGGCCAGCGCCTTCTGGTCCGTGCGATCCATCAGGACTGCGTCCACCAGCTCGTCAAACTGCTCGTAAATCTTGCTCATCGGTAAAACTCCTTTACACGTTAAATCTGAATAAGGTCACATCGCCGTCCTGCATGACATACTCCTTGCCCTCGGAGCGGACCAGGCCCTTCTCCTTGGCGGCGGCCATGGTGCCGCATTCCTTCAGCGCGTCGAAGGCCACGATCTCGGCCCGGATGAAGCCGCGCTCGAAATCGGAGTGGATCTTGCCGGCAGCCTGGGGCGCTTTAAAACCCTTCTTGATGGTCCAGGCTCTGCACTCGTCGCTGCCGCAGGTGAGGAAGCTGATGAGTCCCAGCAGACTGTAGGAGCAGCGGATCAGCCGGTCGAGGCCGGACTCGTGGATGCCCAGCTCCTCCAGGAACATGCCCCGCTCTTCCTCGTCCAGCTCGCCGATCTCCTGCTCCACCTTGGCGCAGATGGGCAGCACCTGGGCGCCCTGGGCGTCGGCGATCTCCTTCACCTGCAGGTAGTAGGGATAATCCTCATAGCCGGCGGAGAAGGTGGCCTCGTCCAGATTGGCAGCGTAGATGATGGGCTTGATGCTCAGAAGATCGCTGGTCTGGATCAAAGCGTAATCCTCGGGCTCGCACTCGTAGGTGCGGGCGGACTTGCCGTCGTTCAGGTGCGCAAGCAGGCCACGGAACACGTCTGCCTCGTGCAGGAAGCTTTTGTCCCCGCCCTTGCCGGCCTTGGCGGCCTTCTCGATGCGGCGCTCCACCATCTCGATGTCGGCCATGATCAGCTCCAGATCGATGATGTCGATGTCGCGCTTGGGGTCGGTGCTGCCCTCCACGTGGATGACGTTCTCGTCATCGAAGCAGCGCACCACATGGACGATGGCGTCGGTGGCGCGGATGTTGGAGAGGAACTTATTGCCCAGACCCTCGCCCTTGCTGGCGCCCTTGACAAGACCCGCGATGTCAACGAACTCGATGACCGCAGGGGTCTTTTTCTTGGGCTGATACTGCTCTGCCAGCCAGTCCAGCCGCTCGTCCGGGACGGTGACCATGCCCACGTTGGGGTCGATGGTACAGAAGGGATAGTTGGCCGACTCGGCGCCGGCGTTGGTGATGGCGTTGAACAGAGTGGACTTGCCCACGTTGGGCAGTCCCACGATACCTAATTTCATAGCTGTGATCTACCTCTCTTGCGGCGCTGCGGGACGGACGATTCACGGCCGCATCCAAAAAAACAGCGCCCTGCTGTGATTTTATCATTATATCACAGCAGGGCGCCTGACTCAACACTCAATTTTGGGGATTCTTTCCCGGCTGGCGAATGCACAGCGCAACGGGAATGCTCACCGCGCCCATAATGACCAGCACCAGCGCGGCAGCGCCGTAGCCGCCATGGGCGGCAGAAATGCCGCTTACCAGCGTGGGCACAAAAGAGCTCACCAGGAGGTTCAGATTGATGATCGGAAAGTTGATGGGAAAATGCGTCTCGCCAAAGAACTGCTTCGTCGCGGCTGCGTTGAAGGTAGGAGCACCGCCGTAGCCCAGCCCGATGATGCAGAAAGACGCGACCATGAGCGCGATGGAGCCTTTTAGACTCAGCGCCAGCAGCGCAGCACCGATGAGACTTGCGGCGCTCACGGCGAAGATGGTCGGACGCCATTTGAAGCGATCATAAACCGCACCGAACAGCAGCCGCCCAAGGCCGTTGCAAACGGAGATCAGCCCCACAAAGAGGGACAGCTTTTCCGGGCTGAGCTGCTCCTGCACGCTCACGAGCAGGCCCCGGCTCTGGCCGATCACCGCAAGACCCAGTCCGGCCACAAGGATCGACCAGACGATCAGCAGCCAGAACGTGGCGGTGCGGACCATCTGCAGCGGTGTGCGGTCCCGATCGGAAGCAGCGCCCGAAGCGCTCTTCCCTACAGATTGCGGCATGCGAAGCACCAGTCCCGCCGCGATCAGCACCGCGCCGATGACGATGCCGAAAACCGTCATCGTGCCGCGCCATCCGCCGGAGGCGGCCATGGCCGTAAACACGGAGCCGATCACCAGACTGCTGGCGCCGAAGCCCATGAGCAGCAGGCCGGAGATCAGGCCGAGCCGATCGGGAAAGTGGCGCGGCACGATGGCCATGATGGCGCCGTAGGCAAGCCCCGAAGCGCTGCCGGCGAACACGCCGTAGCCAAGATAGAGCTGCCAGAGCGCCTGCGTCCTGCCGGTGAGCCAAAAGCCCGCGAGAAACAGCGCACCCGCTGCCAGCAGATTGCACTGCGGCGGAAACCGTTTTGCCAGGATTCCCGCCAGAATGCTGCCCAGGCAGAAAAAGATCATGCACAGGGTAAAAGTGAAGCTGAAATCCGGGCCGCTCCAATCGGAAAACTCAGCCGATATGGGCGCGGAGAGGACGCCCCAGGCATAGATCAGCCCCGCAAGGAGCATGGCAATCAGCCCGACCAGAGCATAAATCCATTTTTTCATTCCATATTACCTTAACCGGCTGCGTTGTCCAATCGTGCGTCAAAATCCTTGACCAGCTTGAGATAGTCGATCTTGCCCATGCCGGCATAAGGCATCTCGTCGACCACTTCGATATAGTGCGGCAGCGCACGGGCCTCGATTTCGGCCTCGAGCTGTGCTC
>CAMHRJ010000243.1 GCA_946187475.1 uncultured Clostridia bacterium
CCTTGCGGCATGACAGCTCCCCCGGAGGGGGAGCCAAGTGGGTGCGGAGCATCAATCATCTCCCCGCTAAATTCAAATTTGCAGACTTCATCGCTCTCCTCCGCCGGTTGACCGGTCGGGCGGGTTTGTGATAGAGTAGAGCCGATATTTTTTGATGGGAGGGATCGCCGTGGCGGAAACGTCCTTGCACCCGCGCCGCGGCTTTGACCCGGTGCTGCTGCCCGCGGTGGTGCGGCTGGCATGGCCCACCATGCTGGAGCAGCTGATGCAGACCGCCGTGCAGTATATCGACACGGCCATGGTCGGTGCCCTGGGCACGGCGGCCACTGCCGCCGTTGGCGCCACCACCACCATCAATTGGCTCATCATCTGCCTGCTCTCCGCCTGCGGCATCGGATTCCTGAGCGTGATCTCCCGGGCCAACGGCGCCGGGGATCAAAAGCTGGTGCGGCAGACCTCCGCCCAGGCCATGCTGATGGTGCTGATGGTGGGCGGCGCGCTGACGGTGCTCACCACGGTCTGCAGCCCCTTTGTGCCGGTGTGGATGCAGGTGGACAGGCCCATCCGCAGCCTGGCAGGGCAATACTTCCTGATTCTCTATCTTCCCACCCTGTTCCGGGCGGCCTCCATCATCTTCGGCACGGTGCTGCGCTCTGTAGGCGACGTGAAAACGCCCATGCGGGCCGGCATCGCCGCGAACATCCTGAACGTCATTTTGAATCTGCTGCTGATCTTCCCCACCCGGGAGGTGCAGCTGTTCGGCCATGCCTTCCGCTGCTTCGGTCTGGGCTGGGGCGTGGCCGGTGCGGCGGCCGCCAGCGCCGTGAGCTATATGCTCTCCGGCGTCATGATCACCGTCGTCCTCTGGCGGCACCCGCTGCTCTCTCCCAAGGGCATCCGGCTCCGGCCGGACAAAGCCGTACTGCGTCCCTGGTGGAAGGTGACGCTGCCCCTGGCGCTGCAGCAGCTGGCCACTTGCATGGGCTACATCGTCTTTGCCGCCATGATCAACGCCCTGGGCGAGATCTCCGCCGCGGCCCACACCATCGCCAACACCGTGGAGAGCGCCTTCTACATCCCCGGCTACGGCATGCAGAACGCCGCCGCCACCCTCACCGGCACCGCCATCGGCGCCCGGGATCGGGAGCGGGTCCGGGCCCTGGGCCACACCATCCGGGCGGTGGAAGTCACGCTGATGCTGCTCTCCGGCGGACTGCTCTTTGCCTTCGCGCCGGCCATGGTGCGGCTCTTCACCAAAAGCGGTGAGGCCATCGCCCTGGGCAGCACCGTGCTGCGGATGGTGGCCTGCTCCGAGCCCTTCTACGGGGTCTCCATCGTCACCGAGGGCATGCTCCAGGGCGCCGGGCAGACCCGCATCCCTCTGCGCTACAATCTCATCGGCATGTGGGGCGTGCGCATCGTGGGCACCTTCCTCTGCACCCGGGTTCTGGGGCTGGGGCTGGTCTCCGCCTGGGGATGCATGATCGCGAACAACCTGCTGGTCTTTCTGCTGTATCTCACGCTGCTCCTGCGGGGCGCCACAGACCGGCTGGTTCCATCCGAATCCTGAAAAAACAGAAAACCCGCCGGGAAACCGGCGGGTTTTTGCATGGGATGAATCAATAATCCTTGTAGCTGAATTGCTTGACGGTGGTTTTGCCCCAGTCTGAGAAGTTTACATAATTCAGAACCTGCTTCTCGTGGTCCATGGAGTCGAAGGCGGCGCTCTGGAGCATGGCGAAGGTATCGTCGCCGGCGGTATAGTCCGGGTGAGGATGCTCCGTGGAGTAATTCGAGCAGTAGATGAACTCCCCGGTCCGGAACATGTCGTCCTCCCGGCGCATGGCGTCGTCCATCAGGAAATACCGAAGCTCGCCCGGGACACTGCTCAGCGCGAAGGTGGCGTCGATGTGGTAGTGCCTTCCATTCAGGCGGATGAGGCTCCACTCATGGTTGGCGCCCATGACGGTGGTGGCGTCCACGCCCACCTGGGTCAGCAGATAGGAATAGGCGTTGGCGATCTCGTTGCAGACGCCGGTTTTCCCGGTGAGCACCCGGTAGGCGTTGGTATAGAAGCCCACGCCGTTGTCCACGTCCGCCGCGGCGTCGTAGTCGTAGGTATAGGTCTTCTGGAAGTAGAGGAAGAGCGAGAGTGCCTTTTCAAAGTCGTTGTAATCGGGCTTCATGGTCTCGTTGAGGATGTCCTCCACCAGCTTGGCGAAGTCCGCGATCTTCCTGGCGGCCTCCTCCTTCGGCACCTTGTAGGTGAAGCTGGCGACACCGTCCCGGACGGAATGCTCCCGATCATAGGCATAGTCGATGACCTCCAGCAGAACCGGGCAGCACTTGTTGGGGAACTGACCCATGACCCAGTCATAGGTGTGCTGGTCCGGGCAGGCGAAGGTATCCTTCCCTGCCATCACCGCGTCCACCAGGTTGAACCAGGTCTCCACCATCTTCTCACCGAATACCTCCGTGAGATACCGGGAGGCCGCCTTGGGCTGGAAGGTGAGGCGCTCCGCAGGCTGGGCGGGCGTCAGGGGCTTCGCCAGCGCCCGGTAGAGGAAGGTGACGATCTGGGCCCGGGTGCAGGGGTCGGCGGGACCGAAGGTGTTCGCGGTCTTGCCCTTGGTGACGCCGTTTTCATAGGCCCAGAGCACCGGCGTGAAGGAATAATGCGCCCGGTTCAGCATGTCCGCAAAGGGCGAGACCTGCAGGTTCTCGGCGGGTTTTCCGCTGGCGCGCCAGAGGAAGGTGGCCACCTGCTCCCGGGTGCATGGGTCGTTGGGGCTGAAGGTGGCGGCGCTGGTGCCGGCAGTGATGCCCTCGGCAGAGGCCCAGACCGCGGCGTCACGGTAGTAATCCGTGTCCTTCACGTCCGTGAAGACATTCTTGCCCTCCGCCTTCTTCGCGCCGAAGGCGCGCCACAGGAAGGTGACCACCTCGCAGCGCTTGCAGGTGTCGTTGGGGCTGAAGGTAGAGGCGCCGGTGCCCCGGGTGATCTGGGGGTCATGCTTCAGGGCCCACTGTACCGCGTCGCGGTAATAGGCGTCGGATGCCACATCCTGAAAGTCCGCGGCTGCGGCGCCGAAGGGCAGGATGCTCAGCACCGTGCACAGGGCCAGCAGCAGAGACAGCAGTTTCTGTTTCATATGCATTTCTCCTTGTTGCAAATGGATGGATTTGGATTGTTGCGATTCCGGTCACGGCTTACGCAGCGTCTCCCGGTTCAGCATGCCCAGATTCTCTGCCTGCAAAACCAGCTCCATGTGCCGCATGCCCAGGCCGAAGCCGGTGACGACGAAGTCCAGAATCAGCCCCAGGGCACCGGCGATGCCAAGGGCCTGGGCCGGGATGCCCAGCTGGGTCAGCAGCAGCCCGATGCTGTGGATCCTTCTGGCCGCAGCGCTCCTTGCGGCAGTGCTGATCGTGTATGCCGTCCTGAAACAGCGGAAAGCGAAATAACCGCATTCGATTTGATTGCCAATCGGCGGTTCAAATTTGAATTTAGCGTGGAGATGGTTGATGCTCCGCACCCACTTGGCTCCCCCTCCGGGGGAGCTGTCATG
>CAMHRJ010000244.1 GCA_946187475.1 uncultured Clostridia bacterium
CCGGCGAGAGCGGACGGCAGCGTGCCTGCTCCGCCTCCGGGCCGGTCAATCCGGCAACGCGCGTGATCAGGAAGAACAGCAGGCTCACCCAGACCTCTCCGGAGCTGTGGGCGGGGTGCATCGTATGCTCGATCTGCTGCTCCAGCTCCAGCAGCGGGAAACGCTTGGGGCGATACGGCAGGTGGGCGTTGGCGATGTGGAAGAACCGGATATTCTCACGGTGCGGCTTTAACCGTGCTTCGATCACCGCATCCGGATAGCCAAGCAGATCCAGTCGGACGGCACGCCCCCAGCTCGGCGCTCGCAGCGACCGGCGCTCGTAGTCGATCTCATAGCCCTTTGTTCTCAAGTGATCCCAAAATCGTCTCCAGGTGTCGGAGTACTCCAGGGCATACTCCACGTCGGCCTTCAAGATATCCCGATGTGTCGGCTGTCCGCTCTTCCGCGCCCAGTAGGCGCCCTTCTCTCCGCCGTAAAAGGACGCGCCCTCCAAAACGGAGAGCGCGTGCTCCCGGCAGATGTGGTCGGAGATCTCCCGCAGCCGGATGTGATCGCGTATGTGGTTTTCGTATTTCCGTCCGGTCTTGAACGAGACGGAGTTCACCACAAAGTGGTTGTGCAGCGAGTCCGTGTTGAGGTGCGTCGTGACGACGATCTCATACTGATCGCCCCACATCTCCCTTGCGGTGCGGATGCCGATGCGGTGGCATTCTTCCGGCGTGACCTCGCCGGGGCGGAAGCTCTGGTAGCCGTGGTAGGCGACGTTGCCGCCATGCTTTCCGAAGCGCACCTTGGTGGCAGTCATGTCCTCAAAGGCGGTCTCCGGATCGCAGTTGATCGCGGAGACGAAGAGCTTCTCATCCGTCTTGGCGTCGTTCTCCACGTATTGGATCGCGTCGGCCAGATCCCGGTCGAGGTACTTCCGGTTTGTGGTCTTGTCCGGGTTGTCGGCGTACTGGATGACGGCCTTCAATGATCCCTTGACCGGCCAGAAGCCTGTGGTCGCCATTATCCGTCCCTCCCCGGCAGGATCAGCAGTTCCCGGATCTGCTGCAGCATACCGCGGATGAACTCCGCGTCCTGCTCCGCGGCATTTGCCTGACAGTCCCGCAGATACTCACAGAGCCAGTAGAGATCCTCCGACGGCAGCTCCCGCGGCGCGTAGCCGAGACAGCGCTGACGGATGTACTCCGAAAGAGAAAGCCCGCACCGTTTTGCGGTGCGGGCCATCTTCTGCTTTTCCTGCGGCGTCACGCGGGTGTAGATACTGGTGGTTCTGGCATCCATACATCCTCCTTTCCGGGGGTCAGGGGGCGAAGCCCCTTGAAATGCCGCCGACCCCCTCGGCGGCAGGCGGGAACTTGCCATACAAGTTCCCTGCTTGTTACACTGTGAGACATAACCCCGAAGGGCCATTTCTCCCGTTCTCCTTCGGCAAATCTGGCTCCTTCAGCCGGAAATCTGCCACGGCACGAAAATGTGCCTTTTTTTCGGTCGTTTTCTCCGTTTGGCACGGAAAGCAGCAGTTTTGGCACCATCAGAACGCCTCCAATGCCGCCAGCACATTGCGTGCGTTGGTTTTCTTCTGCGTTTCCGTCAGCTCCACATCCAGCGTCTTCGGCGCGGCCGTCTCCGGGGCGGACAGCTGCAGCGTCGAGACCTCCTCGCGGAAGATCTGGCGAATGTCTCCCAGCAGTGCGGCGTTGGGGTTTCCGTCCAGGATCTGCTCCACGAAGGCACAGATCGCTTTCACGGCGAAGGCGTTTCGGGAACCGTATTGCTTCCGATCCAGATGCTCCAGAAACTCTGCAGCCCTCCGCTGAGCGTCGTCCTCCAGGCGAAAGCGCACGTTGAGGCGGTACTCCTTCACGGGATGATCCCCTCCTGCATCTGCAGCTCCGCCATGAACTCATAGCCCTTGGCAGCGGCGCAGATGTCGTCCACGAAGATGACGCGGTTGGCGTTAAACCGATAGAAGTTCTTGACCAGACAGCCGCCTCCGCCCGTGATGTAGAGCGTCATGGTGCTCTCGTCATAGCCATGTTCCCGCAGGCGGCGGAAGATGTCCTGTACATAGGCGGCTGCCACACCGCGGATAATCTTCAGGTCGGCGGAAGCGATGTTCGCCTTGCCGGTGCGAAGCACTCGGTTGATCGTGTAATCGTCGATCTCCCGCTGCGTCTGCCGGAGGAATGCCTCCCGCACCGCGAGGGTGCATTGATGGGTGCCGAATTTCTCGGTGAACATCCTGCCCGAGAGCGGTTTTCCGTCGCAGATATACAGCACGTTCATCGTGCCGTTGCCGATGTCGGCGACCATGTTGACGCCCTCCATGGCAGCGGCCTTTTCCGCGATGGCGGCGAAGCCCTGGGGATAGATCCGAACGCCCACGATGTGAATGTGGTAGGCAACTTTCTTCCACACGAAGTGAACCTCCTCGTTCCGGGAGAGGTACGCCGCGAAGGCCTCCTTCTGGTTCGCCGTCCACGTGAGCGGAAGACCGGCGGCGAGGAAGACGTCCGCCACGGTCAGACCTTCGTCGTGCAGCTCCATGGCGACGGCCGCCAGCGTCAGGAGGTAGAAATCGTCGTCCTGCGATTTCTCGCCCACAAACTCCTTGTGGCCTTCGCCGATGAGATAGTATCGTCCGTCGCAGACCAGCATGTCCCTCGTAAACAGGGGCTCGCTGTCATAGGCGTCGATGCCGGTGGGGAAGCAATGGTTGGCGGTTTTCATGTTGCCATAGCCATGGTCGACCCCGATGATTTTGGTGGTTCCGATTGTTTTCATGTTTGTTTTCTCCTTAATTCAGATTGTATTTACTGGATCATTTCTTTGCACAGCTCCGGTTCGCCCGGAAGCACGAAGTCCCGGAAGTATTTGCATACGATCCGGGACTCCGAGATTGCCTGTGCGCACGGCCCGCCCAGCAGCAGACAGTGCCCGTCGGTGAGGTTGCAGCAGAGCGGGATCAGCTCCCGCATCTGACTGCGCAGATGGATTGGAATTTTCAGCGGCATGGTTATCACCCCCCTTCATGAGATCTGGATAACAAAAATGCCTCCACTTCAAATGAAAAAGTGGGGGCAGTTATCAAATATTAGGAATTCTGCGTTTCAGTAATTTTTCCTTAAACGCAAAAGACCCGAAGGTCGAACCAAACAGATCGGTCTTCAGGCGTCGCAGTTTTTCACTTGATTCAAAAAAGCCGTCAAATAATTCTTGACATATGTTTGAAATGATGATATGATGTTTTCAACATAAGTCAGAAATGAGGTGCGGCTATGCCGAGAAGACAGCGGTGCCGGTGGATTGGCAGTTATCCGGACTACTGGGAATTCGCCCCCGAAGAGCTCGCCGCAGGCGCGCCGGTGGTCATGACGCTCGATGAGTTTGAGACGATCCGGCTGCTGGATCGCGCGGGGCTGACGCAGGAGCAGTGCGCCGAGCGCATGGGGGTTTCCCGCCCCACCGTGACCGCCATCTATGACAGCGCGAGAAAAAAGGTCGCGGAGGCGCTGGTGGACGGCAAACGGCTGCAGCTGCGCGGCGGCAGCTATCAGC
>CAMHRJ010000245.1 GCA_946187475.1 uncultured Clostridia bacterium
TACGATAATTCCCGGTGTTTTGCCTGAGCATTACACCGGGTTCTTTGACAGTCTGAGAAAACCTCACAGCGAAAGCTGTGAGGTTTTTTGATGTTTCTAAATAAAAAAAGAGTGGTTAAGGATCTCCATATAAATTGTGCAGAAAGTCGTGAGTCATCTGCGCATTCCAATCGGACCAGACACGCGTGGCGGCGTCCTGATCGCCGGAGAGGATGTGCTGTTCCATGGATCGGTACACGGCAGCCATCTGCCGGTGGTCGGAATAGAGGCTGATATAATGCACGGCCTGGGTCATGGCGTTTCGCAGAGAATGCATCAGCAGCGGGAAGAGGGCGTTTTCGGTGTTGTGATACAGGAAGGTCAGCAGGTTCATAAGCGCCTGCTCTCGTGCGTCGTCATCCTCCCGTTCCACTGCGGCTTCCAGGTCATCCAGCAGCGGACCGACCTGCGCAGCCTTTTCCGGATCCAGATGTTTGGAGAATCCGCGAATCATGCTCATGCCCATCATGCGGCGCATCTCCAGCATGGCTTCGATAACCGGGCGTGCAGGCAGCGTATCAAGATAGACGAACAGGGCGTCGATGGCCTCCAGGGTCAGGTGCTCGGGGGCGTTGACATAGATGGCGTGGCGGGGGACTACCCGCAAAAAGCCCAGGTGCTCCAGTTGCTGGATGCCCAGATGGATGTTGGTCTTGCTGAAGCCGTACTGAACGGCCAGTTCACTTTCCGTGGGCAGCCGGTCCCCGGGATTCAGCTCATTCGCGTTCAGTTTGCAGATGATGCTTTTGACGAACTTCTCTTTTTCGGTTCGCATCTCGGCCATGGATTCGCCTCCCTGCTGTTTTTGAGTATCATAGCAGATTTATAAGCAGAATTCTATACATAAATTGACAATTTGTTTGGAATGCCGCAACCGTTTTCAATTTGTTCACAATTCCGGCGGTTGAATGGATATAATGTTTATCGTATGTAATTATGGGAGGACTTGCTCCATGCTGTTTTATCTCATGTGGATCCCCGCGCTGATCGTGGCGGCGCTGTGTCTGCTCGTGTGGCACATCGGCTGGTGGACCATTCCGGCGCTGATCGGCGCATTTGTTTTTTTCAATCTGATGTATATTCTCTACGTCTGGATTCTGTGCCAGACGGTTACGACGGAGAAGGAGTATGACGATATCTCTCCGTTTTATCATCGCCAGATGATGATCTTCATCGACTGGCTGTTGGCGGCTATGGGCGTCCGCTGGGACGTGGAGGGGCTGGAGAAGCTGCCGGAGGGCGAGTTCCTGCTGGTCTGCAACCACCGCTCCATCCTGGACCCGCTGACCACCCAGATGGCGCTGCAGTCCCGCTCCATGGCCTTCATCTCCAAGCCGGAGAACATCTATAAGCTGTTCCTGGGCCGGGTGGCCTACCGCTGCGGCTTCCTGGCCATCGACCGGGAGAACGCCCGCAACGCTCTGGTGACCATCAACAAGGCCGCCGACAACATGAAAAAGCACCTGTGCTCCTATGGCATTTACCCCGAGGGCACCCGCACCCGAACCGGCGATCTGCAGGAGTTCCACGCTGGCTCCTTCAAGGCGGCCCAGAAGGCCAAGGTGCCTGTGGTGGTGTCTGTCATCACCGGCAGTGATCAGTTTAAGCACAATTTCCCCCTGCGCCGAACCCGGGTGAAGATCACGATCCTGAATGTGCTGGACGCGGAGACCGTGAAGGCCAGCAAAACCAAGGAACTGGCGGAGATTTCCCGAAACATGATTCTGGAAGTGACCGGACACTGAAAAACCAAAGCCCACTGCAGACGCAGCGGGCTTTTTGCGGTTCAGATTGGAGTTCCCAGAGCTGTTGGTTCACACCTTGCCTTCCCCCTTGGGGGGAAGGGGAACCGCTTGCGGTGGATGAGGGGTGTCCCATGGCGGCGTAAGCCGCAACCATATGAAAATGCCGGAAGAACAAACTCCGGCAATCCATAAAGATGCCGCTGACGCGGCGATAGAACCACCTCATCAGTCAGCTTACGCTGACAGCTTCCCCTGGTAGGGGAAGCCTTTCGCCAGACTTCAATGCGCTGCTAAATTGAGAGTTTGTAGGGTCGATTCACGAATCGCCCGGTGGAGAATCTTCCGCCGCAAAAAAAGAGAATGTCATTGCGAGGAGCGAAGCGACGTGGCAATCTCTATGTCAGCACCAAGAATCCTGCAAGTGTCATTGGAGAAGGAGACGTTGTCTCAACCGTTTCTTCAAGTCATACGATAAACAAACTGCAGGTGCAGAGATTGCCACGCCAGTGTGCGCACTGGCTCGCAATGACACCCTTTTTTAGAGTCTGCGTAAATCCATCTCCCCGATAAAATCCAATTTGAACGGCTCTGATGATACAAAAAACCTCCCGACTCATCGAGGCGGGAGGATTGGATTCCGTGCTTACTTGCTCTTGATATACTTGTCGATGGCCACGGCGGCTTCCTTGCCGGCGCCCATGGCCTTGATGACGGTGGCAGCGCCGGTGACCGCGTCGCCGCCGGCGAAGACGCCGGGCTTGCTGGTCACACCGTGCTCGTCCGCCACGATGCCGCCCTTCTGGTTGTACTCCATGTCGGGCGTGACCCGGCGGAGCAGCGGGTTCGGACTGGTGCCCAGAGCCATGATGACCGCGTCGCACTCCATCTCGAATTCGCTGCCGGGAACCTCGATGGGCTTGCGGCGGCCGCGGGCGTCGGGCTCGCCCAGCTCCATCTGGATGCAGCGGATACCGCGGACCCAGCCGTTGTCGTCGGCCAGGATCTCCACGGGGTTGGTGAGGAGCTTGAAGACGATGTCCTCTTCCTTGGCGTGCTCATACTCTTCTTTACGGGCGGGAATCTCCTGCTCGCCGCGGCGGTAGACCACGGTGACCTCGGCACCCAGACGCTTGGCGCAGCGGGCGGCGTCCATGGCCACGTTGCCGGCACCCACGACGCAGACCTTGCTGATGGGCATCAGCGGGGTGTCATAGCGCTCGTCAAAGGCCTTCATGAGGTTGATACGGGTCAGGAACTCGTTGGCGGAGAACACGCCGCAGTAGTTCAGGCCGGGAATCTTCTGGAACACGGGCAGGCCGGCGCCGGAGCCGATGAACACGGCCTCGTAGCCGCCGATCTCGGGATCATTGCCGAGCAGCTCGTCGATCAGCAGGGCCTTGCCCACGGTGGCGTCGCAGCGGATCTCAACGCCCAGGGCGGAGAGCTTGTCGATCTCCTTCTGCACCAGAGCCTTGGGCAGACGGAACTCGGGGATGCCGTAGGCCAGCACGCCGCCGGCCTTGTGCAGATGCTCAAAGACGGTGACCGCGTAGCCCATCTTGGCCAGATCACTGGCGCAGGCCAGACCGGAGGGGCCGGAGCCGACCACGGCGACCTTGTGGCCGTTGGGCTCGGCGGGGGTGGGCATCTCGTCGTCGTTCTGCATGACCCAGTCGGCCACGAAGCGCTCCAGACGGCCGATGCCGACCGGCTCGCCCTTGATGCCGCGGACGCATTTGCTCTCGCACTGGTTCTCCTGGGGGC
>CAMHRJ010000246.1 GCA_946187475.1 uncultured Clostridia bacterium
CGGTCTATCTCTTGTTTTCGGTTGCTTGCTTCCTTACCGTACATGAGCATTCTCCTTGGGCTTCTCCGGGGTGCCGCTGGTACACTGCGACATTGGCGGCTTCTTCTCCTTTGCGAAAATGAAACGCTCCGAGGAGCTCTTCATCCGCTGGATGGAGATGTGTACCTTCTCGCTTTTGATGCGCAGCCACGAATCCATCCGTCCCTGGGCCAACGCCCAGTTTGACGCCCCGGGCGTCACGCCCCACACCGTGCGGCTCACCAACGTGCACGTGGCCCTGGCGCCCTATCTGCGCCGCTGCGTGGCCCAGGCCCGGGAGGGCATTCCCGCCCTGCGGCCGGACTTCTGGTTCGCTGGCCAGGCGAAGAAGGGCAAAGACCCCTACGCCTATTTCCTGGGCGACGATCTCTTCGTCTGCCCGGTGATCCGGGAACGCGCGAGAAAGCGCACCGTCCATCTCCCGGCAGGGGAGTGGGTCCACTTCTGGACGGGAGAATCTTACACCGGCGGCCGGAAATACCGCGTGGATGCGCCTTTGGGCCAGTGCCCGGTGTTCTACCGCAAAAACAGTCCTTTCGCGCCGATCTTCCAGAACGCGGCGCTTGAATAAACAGGAGAGGTGAAGCAAATGGAGCAGTCTTACATTTCCCGCACCAGCGGCATCCGCACGAAAGACAAGATCGGCTACATGATGGGCGACCTGGGTTCGCTGCTGGTATTCGGCCTTGTGCAGAGCGTGCTGCAGAAGTACTACACCGACGTTCTGGGCATCACGCCCTGGGCCATCATGATCATGTTCGTGGTCGCCCGGGTCTGGGACGCCATCAATGACCCCATCTGGGGCCGCATCGTGGACGGCATGCCCGCCCGGCCGGACGGACGCTACCGCCACTGGCTCAAGGTGCTGGCCATCCCCACGGCCATCAGCGCCATCCTCATGTTCGTAAAGATTCCGGGCCTCAGCTCCGGCGGCTATCTGGTCTACGCCTATGTGACCTACATTCTCTTCGGCATGCTGTATACCGGCATCAACATCCCCTACGGCTCTCTGGCCCAGGTTATTACCTCCGATGAGCGGGAGCGCTCCAGCCTGTCTGTGTTCCGCTCCGTGGGCTCTGTCATCGGCGCCATGCCCGCCATGGTGCTGATCTCCATGTGCTATGTGAAGCTGGCCGACGGCACCCGGGTCATGAGCTACAACAAGATCATCACCGGCGTCATCGTCATCGCGGTCCTCTGCGTGCTGGCTTTCTTCCTGGCCTACCGCTGGACCACCGAGCGCGTGAAGACCAAGCCCGCGCCCAAGCAGAAGGGCCAGACCTGGAAGGTGTTCAAGGTCCTGGTGAAGAGCCGTCCCTTCGTGGCGGTCTGCATCGTGGGTATGCTCTATCTGGCGGCCCAGATGTTCAGCCAGAGCTACTATAACTACCTGTTCCACTACTACTTCAATGCCCCCGGCCTGAGCCTGCTGCCCCAGGTGTGCATCTACCTGCCCGTGGCGGTGGTCATGTTCTTCGCCGGCAAACTGGGCGCCAAGATCGGCAGACGCGAGCTCTGCGCCTACGGCGTGCTCTTCTCCGCGGTCTGCAACTTCGCCCTCTATTTCCTGGGCACCAAGAGCGTCTGGATCTTCCTGGGCGCGCTGTTCCTGTCCGGCATCGGCGGTGCCTTCATCTTCCTGCTGCTGTGGGCCATTGCCACCGACGCCATCGACTACAACGCCGTGAAGTTCGGTCTCCACGACGAGGCCACCAGCTACGCCATTTTCACCTTCATGCGCAAGCTGGGCCAGACCGTGGCCGCCGTGCTGGTGAACGCCGCCCTGATCCGCATCGGCTATGACGGCGCCACCGTGGCAGCGGAAAACCTGACGGACAGCGTCCTCAAGCGCATGTACAACGACTCCGTCCTGATTCCGGCGGTGCTGTATCTGCTGATGTTCGTGGTGCTGCTCTTCGTCTATCCCCTGGGCAAGCAGAAGATCGCCGAGCTCCAGGCACAGAAGGAGAAAGTCCTCAGCAATCTGCACGAGGCATAAGTCATCCCAATGAAAAGCCCCTTCCCAAAATGGGAAGGGGCTTTTCACGTTTTTTGTTCAGTCTCTCCGTCTGCCGTAGAGCAGCATCAGCCGCAGCAGCTGGGCCAGGCTGGTCAGCAGGGCCGCCACATTGGTCATGGCCGCGGCGCTCAGAACCTTCTTCGCGCCGGTGTATTCCTCCGGCGTCAGCATCCCGCGCTCGTCGATGGTCTTCAGCGCCCGGCGGGAGGCGTCAAACTCCACGGGCAGGGTCAGCAGCTGGAACAGCGTCACGATGCTGAACAGGGCGATGCCCACCAGCACCAGAGCCTGGAAGTTCAGAATCAGACCGATCAGCAAAATCGGGAAGGACAGGGTGGAGCCGATGTTCGTCACCGGGATGATGGCGTTTCGCACCTTGATGGGCGCGTAGCCCACGGCATACTGTACCGCGTGGCCGCACTCATGGGCCGCCACGCCCACCGCCGCGATGGACTGCACGTTGTAGACGCTGTCCGAAAGGCGGATGACCTTTTCGTTGGGGGAATAGTGGTCCGTCAGATCGCCGGAAATGTGCTCGATGCGGATGTCGTAAATGCCGTTGAGCTCCAGGATCCGCCGCGCGGTCTCCGCTCCCGTAAGGCCACTGACGCAGCGCTCCTGGGAGTAGCGGGAGAAGGTGCTTTTGACCCGGTACTGGGCGAACAGAGAGATGATCAGCGCCGGCACCACCAGAACCAGATAGGTATAGTCAATGCCATAATAGCCGCCGTAATACATCGCAAAACCTCCAATCATTGGAACTTGATGTTTTTATTATACACCGTCTGCGCTTTCCGAGTCAACCGAAAGGAAAATTGGTTGTAATTCCCGAGGGTTTGTGCTAAAATATGAAAACCGAAAAAGAAGCAGGGGAGGTGTTCGTTCATGGAGAGCATCGACTATGAGGCCATTCACGAAGAGCTGTTTATCATGCTGGAAAACCACATGATCAAGGAGCTTCGTCTGACCCTGGCGGAAATGAACGAATACGACATCTCTGAATTCCTCGGCGAGCTGTGGGAAGAGGATCAGACCCGCATGGGCATGGTCTACCGCCTGCTGCCCAAGGAGATTGCAGCGGATGTGTTCGCCAATCTGGAGATCGAGGAGCAGGAGACCATCATCAACTCCGTCACGGACGCGGAGCTTGCCGCCATCGTGGAAGAGCTGCAGGTGGACGACGCCGTCGACATGATGGAGGAGCTGCCCGCCAACGTGGTCAAGCGCGTCATGCGCAACGCCACGCCTGCCACGCGAAACCTGATCAACCAGTATCTCAAATACCCGGAGAATTCCGCCGGCAGCATCATGACCGCGGAGTTCATCGATTTGAAAAAATATATGAACGTGCGCGAATCTCTCGCCCGCATCCGCAAGATCGGCGAGGATCGCGAGACGATCTATGTCTGCTATGTCACCTCCGCCAAGCGCCGGCTGGAGGGTGTCGTCACGGTAAAGGACCTGCTGCTGG
>CAMHRJ010000247.1 GCA_946187475.1 uncultured Clostridia bacterium
CCTCGGCGAGGGAGCTGTCAGCGAAGCTGACTGAGGGAGCGGACGTTGGACATGGGATGCATGAGATGTAGTGCATACCAGCGGGAAAGCTCTCTCCCTCAGTCACGGCTGACGCCGTGCCAGCTCCCTCGCAGAGGGAGCCTAGAAGTGACAACCAACAATCGCATGAACGAAACGGAGGTAAGCCATGTTTCGTGAAGTTGCCAGAAAAAAGCAGGTGCTTTCCCGCGAGGAATGCATCGAGATATTGAAAACCGCGCCCCGGGGCGTTCTCTCCGTGATCGGGGACGACGGCTATCCCTACGGCGCACCCATCAACCAGTGGTACAATGAAGCCGACGGCAAGATTTACTTTCACGGCGGAAAAAAAGGCCACAAGATCGACGCCCTCCGCGCCTGCGACAAGGCCAGCTTCGTCTGCACCGACGGCGGTAAGCCGGCGGAGGAGGGCTGGTGGCTTAAATTCCGCAGCGTGGTGGTCTTCGGCCGCGTGGAGTTCATCGACGACCCCGTCTTTGCCGAGGACATCGTCCGCAAGCTCACGAAGAAGTTCATCGGCGACGACGATTACTTTGAAGAGGAGCTGAAGGAAGCGGGTAACCGCACCCTGGTCTTCGCCCTCACGCCGGAGCATATCACCGGCAAGACCGTGAACGAAAGATAAAGGAACCTGATTTATGCCGAGAAAGAAGAAAACCGACGTACAGCCCAAGCGGGTGAACGATCCCAACGTGATCGGCCTCAAGGCGGAGGTTCGGCCCCAGCCCATCACCGAGACCCTGGAGCAGAACTACATGCCCTACGCCATGAGCGTCATCGTCTCCCGTGCCATTCCGGAGATCGACGGCTTCAAGCCCAGCCACCGAAAGCTGCTGTACACGATGTATAAGATGAACCTGCTGAATGCCGGGCGCACCAAGAGCGCCAACATCGTGGGCCAGACCATGCGCCTGAATCCCCACGGTGACGCCGCGATCTATGAGACCATGGTGCGCCTGTCGAAGGGCTACGGCGCCCTGCTGACGCCCTTTGTGGACTCCAAGGGTAACTTCGGCAAGGTGTTCTCCCGGGACATGAGCTACGCCGCCTCCCGATATACGGAGGCGAAGCTGGCCCCCATCTGCCACGAGCTCTTTGACGAGATCGACAGCGACACCGTGGACTTCGTGGACAACTATGACGGCACCATGAAGGAGCCCACGCTCCTGCCCACCACGTTCCCCAACGTGCTGGTGAGCGCCAACATGGGCATCGCCGTGGGCATGGCCAGCCAGATCTGCGGCTTCAACCTGACGGAGGTCTGCGAGACCACCATCGCCCTGCTGCAGGACCCGGAGCACGACATTCTCTCCACCATGCCGGCACCGGACTTTCCCACCGGCGGCGAGATTCTCTACGACCGGGACGAGATGGCGGAGATCTACCGCACCGGCCGGGGCGGCGTGAAGGTCCGCGCCCGCTGGCGCTATCTGCCCAAGGAAAACATCATCGAGGTCTATGAGATCCCGTATTCCACCACCTCCGAGGTCATCATCGACAAAGTCGCGGAGCTGGTGAAAACCGGCAAGCTCCGGGAAATTTCCGACATGCGCGACGAGACCGACCTCAGCGGCCTGAAGCTGGCCATCGACCTCAAGCGCGGCACCGACCCGGAAAAGCTCATGGCGAAGCTCTTTAAGCTCACGCCCCTGCTGGACAGCTTTTCCTGCAACTTCAACATCCTCATCGCCGGCAACCCCCGGGTCATGGGCGTGGGTGAGATTCTGGACGAGTGGATCGCCTGGCGCCAGGAGTGCATCCGCCGGAGAGTCTTCCACGAGCTGCAGAAAAAGCGGGACAAGCTCCACCTGCTGGAGGGCCTGGGCAAGATCCTGCTGGACATCGACAAGGCCATTGCCATCATCCGCAACACCGAGAAGGAAGCGGACGTCATCCCCAACCTGATGGCGGGCTTCGATATTGACGAGATTCAGGCCAACTATGTTGCGGAGATCAAGCTGCGCAACATCAACCGCGAATACATCCTCCGCCGCCTGGAGGAGACCGACCAGCTCCGCAAGGACATTGAGGACTTGGAGGCCACGCTGAAAAGCCGCGCCCGGATTCGCAATATCATCATCCGGGAGCTCAAAAACGTCATCAAGAAATATCCCGCCGAGCGCAGGACTGGCATTGTGGACGCTGCCGAGGTCACGGCGGCGGAGCCCGAAGTGGAGCTGGTGCCGGACTATCCCGTGCATCTCTTCCTCAGCCGGGAGGGATACTTTAAGAAGATTACGCCCCAGTCTCTGCGAATGAGCAGCGAGCAGAAGTACAAGGAAAACGACAGCCTGAGCCAGAGCTTCGACAGCACCAACCGCGGGGAACTTCTGTTCTTCACCGATCGTCAGCAGGTGTATAAGGTCAAGCTCTCCGACATGGCTGAGACCAAGGCCAGCGCTCTGGGCACCTACCTGCCTACGGCTCTGGAGATGGATGAGGGCGAGAACGTCCTGGCCATGATCGACCCGGGCAAGTACAAAGACGAGCTGCTGCTGGTGTTCCAGAACGGCAAGGTGGCCCGCATCCCGCTCTCGGCCTACGAGACCAAGACCAACCGCCGCCGCCTCACGGGCGCCTATTCCGACAAGAGCCCGCTGATCGCGGTCCTGCCCCTCACCCAGGAGCGGGAGTTCGTACTCTTCACCACCGAGGGACGCGCGCTGATCTTCAAGTCCTCCCTGCTGACGCCGAAGGTCTCCCGCACCACCCAGGGCGTTGCAGTCATGACCCTGAAGAAAAAGCACGTGGTGGAGCGCGCCGCCTTCCCGGAGGATACCCAGATCCAGAACCTGGCCCGCTACCGCGCCCGCAGCATTCCTGCCGCCGGCGCCCTGTTAAAAGAAGAAGACCGGGGAGAAGAGCAGCTTTCACTGATCTGATTCCGGAAGACATTTATCTGAGTTTGGAGTTAGGAGTTTAAAAGTGTTTGCTGCGCAAACGATTCTATTAACGCTTTTTTTGAATCATCGCCACAGGCGATACACTTAAACTCCACTCTCCACTCTGCACTCTCCACTCTGACTATGCGTGTATGAGGTTTTATCATGCAGAAGTTTAAAACCTATTCCATTCCCGAGATTCTGAAGCTGATTCTCGGCTCCGTGCTGTGCGCGGTGGGGTTCCAGTTTTTCACCTATCCCAACAGCATCGTGTCCGGCGGCGTCACCGGCGTGTCCCAGATCATCAATCTGCTCACCGGGTTTCCCGTGGGCGTGATGATCATCGTGCTGAACATCCCGCTTTTTGCCGTCTGCTGGAAACGGCTGGGCCTGCGGGATCTGGTGGGCGCGCTGGCGGTGATGCTCATGAGCTCCGTGTTCATCGATCTGCTGGCGAACTACCACTTTTCCGCCACGGATGACCCACTGCTGGCAGCGGTCTACGGCGGCGTCATCATCGGCGCCGGCAACGGCATCATCTTCACCACCGGCTCCACCGGCGGCGGCATCGAC
>CAMHRJ010000248.1 GCA_946187475.1 uncultured Clostridia bacterium
GCGCGGAAAGGATAGAATACGCCAAAAGGGATGACGTATGATTTTCAGAGATTTACGGAAGTAGCATACTATATGGATTTGCGGGTATGTTTTTTTGTTGATTTTTGTATTGTTATATCATATAATAATACCGTGATGCGGAACCTCCTTGAAAAGCTGGGCTTCTTGCCTTGCGGAACGATCTATGTGGAAGAGGACGATTTCCCGCGCCTGGCATTTGAGAAAACAAGCCCTTGATTTATTCCGGTACACATACTGTTATCTGGAGGAAACAACCCATGTTGAAATTCGACGAAGCGCAGAAAATCCAAAGCATACGCGGTGCTCTGGCCTTGCGGGCAGAGATCGAATCCATTGTAGATGCTGCCTTGGAACGAGGTGTGCGGAATCTTTGCTGGCTGGGCATTGGCGGCACCTGGGCCAGCGCCCAGCAGGCGGTCTGCCACATGAAGGAGCGGACCGGCATGGAGACCTTTGCCATCAACGCCGCAGAATATGCAGTTGTTGGGGACCTTCGGATTGGAAGAGGAAGCTTTGTGGTCTTTTCTTCCGTCAGCGGAACTACTACCGAGGTTGTCGCGGCTGTGGAGAGAGCCAAACAGGCAGACGCAATGGTCCTCGGCTTTGTGGACGATGCGGACGCGCTCCTGGCAAGACTTGCGGATTACTGTATATCTTATCCAGGCAACGAGCAGCTCAAGTTCTTTATGACAGCTGATCGCTTTCTTGATCGGGCCGGAGAACTGCCGGAATATGCGGAGATGTATGCCCGGTTCGACCGCTCCCTGCCGGAGGCACTGGTCAGTGTGGAGAAGGCTGCAGACCCCTTTGCAGCAGCCTTTGCCGCCGCCCACAAGGACGATCCGCTGCACTACTTCGTCGGCGCCGGGACACTTTGGGGCGCAACCTACTCCTATGCCATGTGCTTCTGGGAGGAGATGCACTGGCTGCGGTCCAAGTCCATCCACGCAGCAGAACTCTTCCACGGGACCCTGGAGGTCATAGGAGAAGATACGCCCGTGACGCTTTTCATCGGCGAGGATGCCCAGCGTCCCCTGGGAGAACGGGCAGCCCGATTCCTGGCGAAGGTCAACCGGAATTACACGGTCATCGATACAAGGGACTATGAGCTCCCCGGCATCGATACGGCCTTCCGCGGGGCGGTCAGTCATCTTGTGATGCGTGCCGTCACCGGCCGGATCGACGTCCATCTGGAGGCCCTGACCGGCCACGACATGCGCTTGCGGCGATATTACCGGAAGCTGAATTACTGAATCCAGAAAAGGGGGCACAATATGAAGATTGCCTGTATCGGCGACAACTGCATCGACAGCTACGATGAAACCGGAAAATACTATCCCGGCGGGAACGCCGTAAACGTCGCCGTCTATTTGCGCCGCCTGGGATTGGAATCCTCCTATGTGGGGGCTGTCGGAAACGATGAAAACGGTGAGCGGCTGCGCCGCGCGCTCCTGGAAAAGGGTGTGGACGTCTCCCGCCTGCGGGTCATCGACGGCCCGACTGCCGTGAGTCATGTGCGGATGCTTGACGGAGACCGGGTCTTCGGAGCGTATGAGGAGGGCGTCATGGCGGATTTTCGCCCAACGCAGGAGGACGTGGAATTCCTCTGCATCCACGACCTTGCTGCCGCAACCCTCTGGGGCCACGCGGAATCCGTCCTGGCGGAGCTTCGCCGCAGGGGAATCCCTACGGCCTTCGACGCATCGGAAAGGCCCCTCTGTGAAACCGCCCGGATCGCTCTGCCCCATACAACCTTGTTTTTCTTCTCGGACTCCAACAGCGAGAACGATGCCTTGTCCGAGAAGCTTCGGGAGCTTCGGTCCATGGGACCGGAGCTGGTGATTGCCACACGGGGCGGACGGGGCAGTCTGGCCTTCGACGGTACGGAATTCTATACTGCCGACGTCGTTCCCTGCCCTGTGGTGGATACCCTCGGTGCGGGAGACAGCTACATTGCCGGCTTCCTGGCTGCCTGGCTTTCGCGTCAGCCCGTCCCGATCTGCATGACCGCCGGTGCGAAAAATGCCGCCGTAACCATCGGATACACCGGAGCGTGGAAATGAAATCTTCTACCGGCAAATTCAAATAAGCGTCCTTTTCAGCATTTTGGCGTATGATAAAGCTGCGTATGTGCTGGCGGAAGCCGCCAGTACCGTGGAAAGAGCAAAACCTCGACCGCTAGATCGCGGCCTTTGTTGCGATGGGAGCCGAGGAACGAGAAATCATAACGGACAAGGAAAGCGGAAAGAGCCTGGACCGGCCAGGCTACCAGGCACTGAAAAACGTGATCCTCCGAAAAGAGGACACACTGGTGGTCAAATCTCTCGACCGCCTGAGCCGGAACAAGACCGACATCCGCAACGAATTACAATTCTTCAAAGATCAGGGGATACGCCTGAAAGTGATTGACCTTCCGACAACCATGATGGATTTGCCGGAAGGTCAATCTTGGGTTTTCGAGATGGTGAACAATATCCTGATTGAGGTGATGGGAACCATTGCTGAGCAGGAGCGGCTGACCATCAAGCAGCGCCAGGCAGAGGGTATCGCGGCAGCCAAAGCCAAAGGGAAGAGATTCGGCCGCCCTGCTATCATCACCCCGGAGAATTGGCGGGAAGTGTACGCATCTTGGAAGGGCGGGGAGATTACAGCAAAAACCGCTTTGGGATTGACCCATTTGAAACGGACCAGTTTCTATATTATCTATAAATACATTCGCTGGACACGATCTCTTCTGCGCGGTTGCGGATGTTGTTCATGTGCCTGACCCATGCCATTTGGTCATTGGCTTTGAGATTCTCGGTGACGCCCTCGCGCTCGGCCATTTGGCGGATCAAAAGGTCAAGCATGGTGTTGGCCTGTTCGTCGATCTGGGCGAAGTAGGTGCCCAGCTTGCCTTCAGCGGCCAGTTGAGAATAGACATGACGCTGGGTGCGTTTCAGGAAGGCTGCGTGAGCCCGACCAAAGCGGCCAATGACGGGGTGGTCGCTCATTTGTGCGCCGGGATCTGCAGCCGGTATGTTTGGAGTTGTCCGAGCCAATGCTGCGCTTATGGCAGCGGTGTTTTCTGTGTGCCTGCCGTCTTCTGTGGTCGCCTGGTCAGCGATTTCAAATCGAGTTCCGATGGGCAGGTAATAGTCTCCTACCAGTTCGTACTTCCAGCCGGTTTTCAGGCCAATAATGTATCTCTCCATTTTCTGCACCTCCAATCACCAAGCGCTTCCAACCCGATCTGTATTCTGCTCCATCCAGATGAGCAGTTTATCTTTCGCCACCAACAAACGGGACGCGACATGCAGGGTCGGAAAGTCTTCTCTATGGAGAAGCTGATAGGCACCGGCGCGGGAGATTCCCAGATAGTCCTTCAGTTCTTTCACGCTGAGCACTCCAGGCAGATCCTCATAGTTCTTATACATTGCTTTTTCTCCTTTCGGTTTTGTTCGGAAATAAGACTCCAGTTT
>CAMHRJ010000249.1 GCA_946187475.1 uncultured Clostridia bacterium
GAGTGGGCTCCTCCGGCTCGTCCTCCGGCAGCGTGAATTCCGCTTCCGCTTCCGGCTCCGGGTCATCCGGCTCGTCCTTGGAGCGGCCAAAGAGTCCGCGGAGCTTGGAGAAGGGGTTGGCCGCCTCTGGCTCGTCCTCCGGCGGGACAGCAGTCTCGGCTTCGTGGGGATGATACTCCCGCACGTATTCCTCTTCTTCCGCTTCCGGGAGCGGTTCCTCCGGCTCCAGCTCCACCACGTCGTCCAGAGCTTCCAGCTCCATGATGTCGTCATCCTCCGGTTCTGGCTGGGCGTAAGCTGCCTCCGGCTCCGGCCCGGGGTCGATGAGCGTGGCCTCTGCCCGGTGGGTCATGAACGCGGCGTCCGGCATGGGTGTCGCTTCCGGCGCCTCGGGGTCAAAGCCCCGGTATTCCTCTAAAATGGAGTCCAGCGAAAACTCGTCCTGATTTCTTTCGTTGGGGTCCATTCTGCATCCCTCCCTTGTTTCGTATCTGCCGTTCGGCAATGGCTGCGTCCCTTGAGACGCATAGGGATTTTCGCTTATTGCTGCTTCTGGCGCAGCACCTCATACATCAGCACCGCTGCCGCCGCGGAGGCGTTCAGGGACGAAATCTGTCCCATCAGCGGAATGCTCAGCAGGAAATCACAGTGCTCCCGCACGAGACGGCTCATGCCGTCGCCCTCAGAGCCGATCACCAGGCAGATGGGGCCGGTGAGATCCGTTTTCCACAGCGGGTTGTCGCCCTCGGCAGCCGCACCGTAGACCCAGAGCCCTGCCTTCTTCAGCTCCTCCAGCGCGGCGGAGAGATTCGGCACCCGGGCGATGGCCATGTGCTCGGCGGCGCCGGCAGAGGCCTTGTCCACCACGGCGGTGAGTCCCGCGCTGCGGCGTTTGGGGATGACCACGCCGTGGGCGCCCACGCACTCGGCAGAGCGGATGATTGCGCCCAGATTGTGGGGGTCGGAAATCTCGTCGCAGACGATGACGAAGGGCGTCTCGCCCCGGCTCTCCGCAATGGCGAGGATGTCCTGCACGGTGCAGTATTCCTTCACGGCGCAGAGGGCCACCACACCCTGGTGGGCATGGGTCTGGCTCATGGCGTCCAGCTTCCGGCGGTCGGTCTCCACCACCACGACGCCCTGACTCCGGGCCTTGGAGGCAATGTGCCCCAGGGTCTGGTCCACCTCGCCCTTGGCAATGTAGATCTTGTCGATGGCCCGTCCGGCCCGGAGGGCCTCGATGACGGCGTTGCGGCCTTCAATGTGTTCGTTTTCCAGTTTGTAGTCTTCCATAATTTCTCCTGTCGGAACTTCAGATAATCATTCATTACATATCATACCACAGCTTTTGACAATAGGAAAGGAAAAAATGATGGGTATTTTAAATTTTTCGGAAAATAACAGACGGAAAGTTATGGACTTTGACAGCAAAATCGGGTAGTATTATATGTTGTATTGTACCGGATTGTTCTGCAATCCCATTTGACCCAACCTTTGGAAGGAAGGAAAACCGATGAAAAAGCTCATGGACCGGATCGACCGGTTCTGTTATACCCATCCGCGATTCGGCATTCCGCGGCTGATGATGTACATCATCCTCGGCAATGTGCTCATGTGGCTGATCATGCAGATGGACACCACGGGGAAGATCTTCGCGCTGTTGTGCTACCATCCCACCAGCATCCTTCATGGCCAGATCTGGCGGCTGTTCACCTGGGTGTTCATCCCCACCAACAGCAGCATCCTCTGGTTCGCCGTGGAGATGTATTTCTATTACTGGGTCGGCGAAGCGCTGGAGCGGGCCTGGGGCGCGGGGAAGTTCACCTGTTATTACGGCATGGGTGTCCTGCTGACGGCGATCTTCGGCCTGATTCTGAGCTTTATCTATTCCGGAGACGCGCAGTTTGCTCCCATGTCATCCATCCTGATTACGGCGCGATTCTTGAACTTCTCGCTGTTTTTCGCCTTTGCCACGCTCTATTCCGAAGCGCAGCTCCTGTTTTTCTTTGTGCTCCCGGTGAAGGCCAAGTGGCTGGGTGTTCTGGACGCGGGCTTCTTCGTCTATGAGATCATCACCATGCCCTTCCCGCTGAACCTGCTGCCGGTGGTGGCGATCCTGAACTACCTGCTGTTCTGCGGCGGCTGGCTGTTTGATTTCTTCCGTCCCGCGAAAATCCAGCAGCGCAAAAAGACCGTGGACTTCAAAAAAGAGGCCGCCCGCATCCGCAAGGAGCAGGCCCAGAAGCCCTACCGCCACAAGTGCGAGGTCTGCGGCAAAACCGACGCCGACTACCCGGATTTGCAATTCCGCTATTGTTCCCGCTGCCAGGGCTACCACTGCTTCTGCGAGGAGCACATTTCCAATCATATTCATTTCACGGAGTAAGAGAAGCTATGAAACTGCCGAAAACAAACATCAAGCTGGGCATCCCGGTGCACCGGCTCCTGGAGGCCCTGGCCCTGATCGCCCTGTGCGTCGTCCTGATCGTGGTCGAGGTGAAGTACCGCGGCGCCAAGCCTGCCTCTGACGTCGGTGCCTCGTCGTCCGAAGCGTCGGAGATCGCGGACCTGACGGCCACGGCCCTGCCGGAGACCGCGCCGGAAAACCTCATCAATGAGCAGACCGTCATCGTCAACGGCGAGGCGGCAGGGGAGGACTTCGCCTTCCACGCGCCCATCTCCATGGGCGACGGAAGCGACTATTTTGCCCTTCCCGGCATCGCCACCTTCCGGGGCAACAACTTCCGCAACGGTGCCAGCATCGGCACTGCCAATGTCTCTGAGGGCAAGCTGAACATCATGTGGGAGAAGATCACCTCCACGCTCCAGGCCCCTGACGGCAACGTCTGGACCGGCAGCGGCTGGACGGGACAGCCCCTGATCGCCCAGTGGCCCTATGAGACCCGCCAGGGCATGACGAACATGTACGATTGGGCCCGCAACCGGGAGGAGCTCACCGAGGTCATCTACGCCACCATGGACGGCTATGTCTATTTCTACGAGTTGGAGAGCGGCGAATACACCCGCGACCCGCTGTTTTTGGGCTTCACCTTCAAGGGTGCCGGCGCTCTGGATCCTCGCGGCTATCCGATTCTGTATGTGGGTGCCGGCTACCAGAGTGATCGCGGCGACGGCCGTGTGCTGGTGGTGAACCTGCTGGACGGCAGCCTGCTCTATTCCTTCGGCGCGGCGGACGGCTATGCCAGCCGCACCTGGTCCATGTATGACGCTTCTGCTCTGGTGGACGCGGAGACGGACAAGCTCATCTACCCCGGCGAAAACGGCCTGCTTTATATCATCAATCTGCACACCTATTACGACCAGGCCGCCGGTGTGATCTCCATGGAACCCGACGAGCCCATCCGCTGGCGCTACCACGGCGTCC
>CAMHRJ010000250.1 GCA_946187475.1 uncultured Clostridia bacterium
CAGGCGTCGGGCAGCCGATCTGCCAGCACCAGCAGGCGGACCGTGGGCTCCGGCCGCAGGGACAGAACGCCTGCCCGGGGCGCCAGCAGCTCCGCCAGCTCTGCAGCGCTCTCCGCCTCCACATAGGGCGCGGCCGCCAGAGCAGGGGCCGCCAGAGAGAGCAGCAGCGCGCAGGTTAAAAGCGTCATCAGGATTCTTTTCATAGCGTCTCCTTTATTCCACCGGCACATAGCGCAGGTCCCGGTCCACTTGGCTGGTGATTCCGTCGACCGTGCCGGAGAAGGTGTATTGCCAAAGGCTGTGGGCATAGTAGAACTCATCCCAGGAGCCGATCTGGCTGACCCAGAATTCCGCATCGGACAGCGCGCCCAGGTCATAATCGTAATAGCCCTGCCAGGCGCTGAAATAGATGCAGGGCGTGTAGCCCGCAGCGCGGACCGTGTCGCAGAAGGCCGCGGCGCACTCGGTGATCTCCGCGCCCAGCATGCCGTCGGTGCGGGCCTCATAGTCCGTGATGGGCTCCCAGTCAAAGACCAGGGGCAGGGTCACATCATAGGCAGAGGCGGCTTCCACAAGCCACTGGGCCTCCTCCCGTGCCTCCTCGGCTGTGATGGCCTGGGAGAAGATGTAGAGGCCGATCTCCAGCCCGGCGGACAGAGCGCCGGAGGCGTTGTCCAGAAAACAGGGGTCCCTGGAGATGTAGCCGTCGGTGTAGCCCCGGTAGCCGGCGCGGATCATGGCAAACTCGATGCCGTCCGCCGCCACGGCCTTCCAGTCCACGTCTCCCTGATAGTAGCTGACATCGATGCCCTCCTGCACGCGAAAGGCGTCGCCGGTGTAGTGGACGGTCTCCCCTGCGTCCGGGCTGTAGAAATCCGCCTCGGTCAGAGGACTTGCGTCCACCCCCGCCCAGGGCGTGATCCAGTCCCAGGCCTGGCCGTTATAGACCTCAACCTTGCCTTCGTTGGGGTCTTTCTCCCGGCAGGCGGTGAGGGTCAATACCATCGCAAATAGCAAAAACAGCGCCGTCAGGCGCGATTGAAAGCAGCTTATCTTTTTCATAATGATTTATTATAGCACAGTAGACATAAAAAGGCAAGAAGCGCGGTATTTTCAATGGGTTTCGTTCGATACCGCATTTTTAGAGTTGCTTTTTCTGGAACTTTATAGGATAATGTGAATACTTCAACCATTTGCAGCAAAAGAGGTGTCCTATGAAAGCCATTCGTTCCATCCTCGCGCTGGTTCTGGCGATGGCAATGCTGGCCTCTCTGGGTGTATGCTTCGCCGCCGGAAAAGACTACAGCGGATACGAGTACTACGTCTCCCTGGGTGACAGCATCGCCAACGGCATCGGCGAGAACAACGTGGAAAACAAATACATGCACCGTACCCCCGGGGCCTACCCGGACCGGATCGCCAACGCCACTGGTGCCTGTCTCACCCAGCTGGGCTGCGGCGGCATGCGCACAGTGGAGCTGCGGGCCTGTCTGGAGGACGATTACGTCATGCCGGATGAGTATGCAAACAACTTCACCCGGGAGAAGGTGGCGGAGATCCGCGCCAACTACCGGCCGGCGGTGGCGGCTGCGGATCTGATCACCCTGAACATCGGAGCCAACGACGTGGCCACCTATGCCCTGCTCCGGGCCAAGGCCGCCCTGGCGGAGGCGGGCGTCAGTCTCTCGGCCATCACAGGCGCCACGGAAGGTGCGGCAGACGACGCCAGCGCCCTGTCCGGCGTTCTGGGGCTTGCCCAGAAAGTGGGCGGCATCGCCTCGGCGGTGAACGCCGCCATCTCCGGCCTCACGGAGGGCTACAACCGCTTTGTGGAGAACTGGGACGCCATCATCGGCGACATCTACGCCCTGAACCCGGATGTGACCCTGCTGGTAGCGGGGTTCTATAACCCCTTCAACGAACTGAAGATCTCCGACAGCTCTCTGCTGGAGCTGGGCAAGGCCGCCGACGGAATCATCAACGCCATCAATTTGCAGATGCAGTACCGCTCCGCCTACGCCAGCCGATACATCTATGTGGACATCTCCGGCATCCAGAGCATGGCCGCGAAGTTCGGCGACTCCCTCCTGGACGACGGCTTTTTCTCCGCCGTGGAGCTGGACGTGCACCCCTCCAATGAAGGGCAGGCAGAGATCGCGGAGCGCTTTCTCGCCGCCCTGCCGGAGCAATCCGGCCCGGGCTTCCCCTTCTCTGACGTGGCCCGGGGCTGGTGGTCCTACCCCTACGTAAAGGCCCTCTATGACAACGGATGCATCCAGGGCATGACCGCCACGGCCTTTGCCCCGGCGGGGCAGCTCACCCGGGGACAGCTGGTCACGCTGCTGGGCCGCATGGCGGGTGTGAACACCAGGCTTTACGCCAAGTGCGCCTTCACCGACGTGGCGGCGGACAGCTACTACGCGCCCTATGTGGAGTGGGCCCGGCAGAACCGGGTCGTCCAGGGCGTGGGCGACAATCAGTTCAGCCCAGACAGCATTGCCGCCCGGGAGCAGCTGGCGCTGATCGTGTCCAACTTCGCCCAGAGCCAGCGGATTCCCCTGACGGCGGTGAATGGCCCGGTCACCTTCTCCGACCGCGGCAGCATCAGCAGCTGGGCGGCTGCGGCTGTGGCCCAGCTCCAGCAGGCCGGCGTCCTCAGCGGTTATCCCGACGGAAGCTTCCGACCTCAGAATCCCGTCACCCGGGAGGAGGCCTGCAAGATCCTCTGCGAGGGGCTTATGTACTGATTCTTCTAAAAATAGAAAGGGATGAGAACATGGTTCTCATCCCTTTTCGTTTGCGGTTTTCGGCAGATAGAAGGTCTGGACCGGGCCGGTGTCCCGGGTCAGCGTGCGCGGATCCCGGAACCGCGTGAGGTACAGCCAGGTGTTGTAAAGGTCGCCGGAGCAGCCGCCGATGTGCAGGCCCAGGAAGAGCAGCACATAAAAGCGCAGCCAGGGGTCCGGCAGCACAGCCAGCAGCACCAGACTCAGGATCGTGAACACCACGAAGGGCGCCAGCACCGCGATCAGCGACGCCCGGCGATAGACGTAGATCTCCGGCACGCCGCAGAAGGCCACCGAGAGCGTCAGGCCAAAGGTGAGCTTCTGCCCGGTGAGCAGCTTGTAGGCCGCGCCGTGCACCAGCTCGTGCAGGACGATATACACCATCAGCGCCACGAAGAAGCCCGCAGCCAGCGTCGTCGAGGGCTTCTGCGCCGCCAGGCCGTACCATTGTGTGGCGATGCCGATCCACAAAAACAGCGCAAAGACCACCAGCGCTGCAATGCCCATGCCGCGGATGAGCTTCTTATCGTCCTTGGCATCGATGGCCAGGACCTCCCGATAGCCGGCGGGCAGCTCTTTTTCCC
>CAMHRJ010000251.1 GCA_946187475.1 uncultured Clostridia bacterium
GGTTTGGGCGAGCAAAATACTTTGCGCGAAGAAAGGAATTTTTCTTTCGCAAGTTGCACTTGTGCCAAAAATTCCTTTCGAAGCGAAACTCCTCTCATTCGAAAACAATTGTTTTCGAATGATTTTTTATCCGTGCTGGGGACCGCCCTGCATGCCGCCGGGGCCGCCCATTCCGCCCTGGGGAGGCTGCATACCGCCCATGCCGCCCTGGGGCATCCCGCCCTGCTGCATTCCGCCCATACCGCCCATGCCGCCCATCATCTGGTTGGTGATGGTGTTCACGGTCTCGCCGTTGACGATGATGGTGCCGCCGTTGTAGGTGCCGGTGGTGTCATAGTCGAAGGGAGACTGGGCCGTGAGGTCGAGAGTGCCGCCGTTGACCACGATGGCGCCGTTGGAGTCGATGGCGTCGGTGTCGCCCTGGCCCATGTTCACGGTGATGGTGCCGCCGTTGATCTCGATGAGGCTACTGTAAGCCGTGGACTTCTGGGAGGCGTTGATGCCGTCGTCGCTGGCGGTGACGTTGATGGCACCGTCATTGATCTGGATATAGGTGGCCTCGATGCCCTCGGAGGCGGTGACGGTGATGGCCCCGCCGTCGATCTGGATGATGGTGGCGGCCTTCACGCCGTCCTTGGCCGCGGTGACGTTCAGGGTGCCGCCGCAGATATAGATCCAGCCGGAGGTGTCGTCCTCGTCGTTGGCGGCGTGGAGACCGTTCTTCTGGGAGGCAATGGTCACGGTGCCGTCGGCCACGGCGATGGAGTCATTGGCCTCCAGTGCGTCGGAGACGCAGGTAATGTGGATGGTGCCGCCGGTGATCTTCATGTCGTCCTTGGTGGTGATGCCGTTGTCCGTGGAGCTGACGGTCAGGGTGCCGAGACCGTTCAGGACCAGATCGTCCCTGGAGAAGATGGCGGCGTCGGTGTTGGTGTCGCCGTCGGCGGTGAAGGTACCGGTGACGGAGAGGGTGTTCTCCGTGCCCTCGGCGGTGGTGACGAAGACCTTGTCCGCGCTCTTGACGTAGATGCAGGGCGTGGAGGTGTTGGTGATGCTGACGCCACTGAGCACCAGCTGGACCTTGGCGCTGTCGTCGGCCTCCACGAGAATCTGGGCCTCTGCGGCGCTGCCGGAGATCACGTAGACGCCCTCCTCGGTGATGGTCAGGGTCTCACCGTCCGCGACCGTGAGGCGCTTGGCGCCGGAGAGATCGGCGGTCTGGGTCAGATCCCGGTCGGAGAAAAGATCGGTGGCGTCGATGGCGCCGGAGGCGGTGGTGTTGGCCGTGGTGGTGATGGTCTCCGTCGATTCTGTGGTGGTTTCCACCACCTGGGCAGTCTCGGTGGCTTCCGCCGCCGTATCGGTACTTTTCGTGGTCTGATTGCCGCAGGCCGCCGCGCTCAGCGCAAGCAGCAGGAGCATCCATGCCGCAAAGTAGGTTTTCAATGGTTTCATGTTCGTTTTCCTCCATTCGGTTTTGCTGTTGTACCCATCTTAACCGCGCAAACTTAGGGGAACTTAAAAAAAACCGCCCGCAGTTGATTTCCCCGGGGCGGTATGATAAAATTTTGCAAAAACCGACAGGGAGGCACGATCATGCACATTCCCACCGGCGAAAGCCAGACCGTGGAGCTGATTCCCTTTGCCGAGGCTCTCGCGGACGAGACGCCCCGAGATTATGACGCAAATCACTGGCTCTACGTCCCCGGCTTTTACACCGAATACCGTTACATCCTGGGCACCCGGGGCGAAAACCCGCTGATCTGCATCGGCATCAACCCCTCCACCGCCCGGCCGGGAGACCTGGACAACACCCTCAAGAGCGTGGAACGCATCGCGCTGGGCAACGGCTATGACAGCTTCATCATGTTCAACGTCTACGCCCAGCGGGCCACAGACCCCAACGCCATGGACCGGAGCTTCAACGCCGCACTCCACGCGGAGAACATGGCCGCCTGGCGGTATGTGCTCTCCCTCTATGGCGCAGGCCGACGCCCGGCGGTCTGGGCCGCCTGGGGCACCCTGATCGAAAAGCGCAGCTACCTGATTCCGGCCCTGCTGGATATGATCGCCGCCGGGGAGGAGGCCGGGGCGGAATGGTACACCTTCGGCAAACGTTCCAAGGCCGGACACCCCCACCACCCGCTCTACCTTCGCGCTGACAGCACCCCGGACCCCTTCGATGTCCGGGCTTACTGCGAGACGCTGGAGCGGGATTGAGGGAGTTGTACACTTGAATTTGTCGGGGAGATGGATTTACGCCGCACCTCAATCGTGCTCGTAGGGGAGGGGCTTGCCCCTCCCGTGAAAAGAAGGCTGAGCTGTATCAGGCGGGCGGGGCAAGCCCCGCCCCTACAGATTCTATTTCAGTTCCACCGTTAAACTCTAGTTTGCCTCTAAACAAACACCACGCCCGCTGCATTTTGCAGCGGGCGTGGTGCTTTTTTATTTCGCGTAATCGACGGCTTTCGTCTCCCGGAGCAGATGCACCTTGATCTGGCCGGGGTAGGTGAGCTCGTCCTCGATCTTCTTGGCGATGTCCCGGGCCAGGAGCACCATCTGGTCCTCGCTGACCTCCTCGGGCTTGACCATGATGCGGATCTCGCGGCCGGCCTGAATGGCATAGGAGCTGGCGATGCCGGGGAAGCTCTTGGTGACCTCCTCCAGCTTCTCCAGACGCTTGACGTAGTTCTCGATGTTCTCGCGCCGGGCGCCGGGGCGGGCGGCGGAGATGGTGTCGGCGGCCTGGACGATGACGGCCTCCAGCGTGTGGGGCTCCACGTCTCCGTGATGGGCCTCAATGGCGTGGATGACGTTCTCGTTCTCCTTGTATTTCCGGGCGATGTTGACGCCGATGGTCACATGGCTGCCCTCGACCTCGTGGTCGATGGACTTGCCCAGGTCGTGGAGAAGACCTGCGCGCTTGGCGATGTTCACGTCGCCGCCCAGTTCGGAGGCGAGAAGTCCCGCGATGTGGGAGACCTCGATGGAGTGCTGCAGCACGTTCTGGCCGTAGCTGGTGCGGTACTTCATGCGGCCCAGGAGCTTGACGATCTCGGAGTTGAGGCCGTGGATGTTCGTCTCGAACACGGCGCGTTCGCCCTCCTGGCGGATGGTGTTGTTGACTTCCTTCTGCGCTTTGGCGACCATTTCCTCGATGCGGGCGGGATGGATGCGGCCGTCCTGGATGAGCTTCTCCAGCGCCAGACGGGCCACCTCGCGGCGGACGGGGTCAAAGCTGGAGACGGTGATCGCCTCAGGGGTATCGTCGATGATCAGGTCGCAGCCGGTCAGCGTCTCGATGGCGCGGATGTTGCGGCCCTCGCGGCCGATGATGCGGCCCTTCATCTCGTCGTTCGGCAGCGG
>CAMHRJ010000252.1 GCA_946187475.1 uncultured Clostridia bacterium
CGCGCGGATCTATCTCATCATGGTGCTGGTCATCGGCGGCGTGCCTACCATCACGGCCAACGTCCTGTCGAACCTCCTGCGCAGTCTCGGCCTCTCCCGGGAGGCGGGGGTGGGCGTTGCCCTGGGCGGCGTGCTGAATCTGGCGCTGGACCCGCTGTTCATGTTCGTGCTGCTGCCCCGTGGAAACGAGGTGCTGGGCGTGGGCATCGCCACGCTTCTCTCGAACCTCATCGCCTGCGGCTACTGCACGGCGGTGTTCTTCCGCCGCCAGCGGGAGATCCGCCCCGCCATCTTTGACGCAAGCCCCACGGCGGAGAGCCGCCGGGCCATCTATGTGGTGGGCATCCCCGGCACGGTGGGAACGCTGCTGTTCGACGTGGACTACATGGTGCTGGACAGACTCATGTCCGCCTATGGCGACACGGCCCTGGCGGCCATCGGCATCGTGCTGAAGGCCGAGCGGCTGCCCCAGCAGATCGGCATCGGTCTCTGCCAGGGCATGGTTCCCCTGGTGGCCTACAGCTACGCCCTCCGGGACCACGACCGCATCCGGCAGATCATCGCCGGCACCCTGAAGGCAGGTCTCGCGGTGGCGGGCGTCAGTGTGGCCCTCTATGAGCTCTTCACCCGCCAGATCATCCGCTTCTTCATCCGGGACGCCGCCACGGTGGCCGCCGGGGTGGGCCTGCTGCGGATCCGCTCGGTGGCGGCGGTGCTGATGTTCTTCTGCTTCTTCTGCGTGTTCTTCTACCAGGGTTTGGGCGACGGCAAACGCTCTCTGCTGCTGGCGGTGGTGCGCTGGGCGGTGCTGAACATCCCCATGCTGTTCCTCTTGAATCGTCTGCTGGGCATGTACGGTCTCGCCTGGGCCCAGGTGACGGGCGATGTGCTGACCATCGTGATCTCTTACGTGATCCTCATCCGCGATCTGCGCCGGATGCGCAGGGAAGAAGCGTAAAAAAAAGCTTGCATTTTCCGGTGGCGCCGGTGTATAATGCCCGGCGGGAAAGGTGAATCCCGGAAACCAGAAATAAGTCCGCAGGGCGTAGTCTGTTTCGGCAGACTTCGCCTTTCTGCGGATTCTTATTTTTTCGGAGGGATTCAAACATGCCAAAAACCAAAGGACAGGGAATCGTATACGGTCTGCTGATGAGCTACGCCATGGCCATCGGCATGGAGATCTACAACATCGCGGTGAAGATGGGCTTCCCGCTGAACCCGGGCGGCCTTTCCACCATGACCAACGCCGTGTTTCCGGCGGCGCTGCTGGAGGCCAGCTACATGGGTCTCTTCGTGTTCCTGTTTTCCAACCTCTGGGGCAACCGGTTTGGCGCGGCCTTCGCCGCCAGGGTTACGAACCCGGAGCGGGACAACCCCTATTTCTGCATCCTCATGCGCCAGGCGGGCACCGTGGCGGTCATGTGTCCTACCATGAGTCTGGTGGCTTCGATCCTCTTCAATGTCCTGCTGGCAAAGCAGCCCGTGACCCAGCTTCCGGCCATCTGGGTGGGCACGGTGCTGAAAAACTTCCCCATGGCCTTCTTCTGGAACATGTTCGCCGCCGCGCCCTTCTGCCGGTGGCTGTTTCCGAAGCTGTTTCCGGCCAAGACCCCGGCGCCGGAATCTGCCATGGCCCAAAAGGCGTGATCTTCCCGCGCGGCTCCCGGTTGTGGAGCCGCGCGTTTTGTGATATACTGAAAGTCTCTATGGACGGAGGGTGTTTTCTTTGAATCTGTTTTTGCAGCTGGCGTATCTGTTTTTCCTCGGGTCGCTGTTCGGCTGGGTGCTGGAGCTGGTGTTCCGCAAGTTTTTCTCCGGCGCCAACCCGGAGCACAAGTGGATCAATCCCGGTTTCTGCGTGGGGCCCTATGTGCCGCTGTACGGCACAGGGCTTTGCGTTTTATATCTCCTGTCCATGATGGGCGCTGCCACGGGGCTGGACGGCAGCCCGGCGGGCATGGCGGGTCTGCTGCTGCTCATGGCGGTGAGCATGACCGTGATTGAATACATCGCCGGCATCCTGCTTTTGAAGCTCATGCACCTGCGTCTCTGGGACTACAGCACCCAGTGGGGGAACGTGCAGGGTCTGATCTGCCCGCTGTTCAGCCTCTTCTGGGGCATCCTCGGTGCGGCCTATTATTTTTTCGTGAATCCCTACACGCTGCAGGCGCTGCGGTGGCTGCAGGAGAATCTGGCCTTCAGCTTCGTGATCGGATATTTCTTCGGCGTGTTCACCATCGATCTGGTCTATTCTGCCCATCTGGTGTCCAAGCTGAAAGCCTTCGCCGAGGAGAACGATGTGGTCATCCGCTACGAAAACCTCAAGGCCCACATCCGCGCCAGCCAGGAGCGCGCCCAGGAGCGCATCCACTTCTTCATGCCTTTCCGCTCGGAGCATCCTCTGGCTGAGCATCTCGCCTCTGCCCGGGAGCGGATGGAGCGGCTTCGTCACAGAGAAAAACCCGGCGCTGCGCCGGGAAAGAAATGAGGGTTTTCCATGCGCGTATTGTTCATCGGCAACAGCCACACGTATTTTAACGACATGCCCCATCTGTTCGCGCAGATGGCGGAGCGTCTCACCGGGGAAAAACCGGAGGTGACCATGCTGGCCTATTCCGACCGGGCGCTGCAGTGGCACCGGGAGGAGTATTTCGCCGTGCGCTTTGCCCTGCTCTACGGCAATTACGACTACTGCGTCCTGCAGCAGCAGGCCCACCCCTTCCCTGGGGAGGAGACCACCTTCGTGAGCGCCGAACGTCTCATCCGGCTCTGCCGGGCGGGAGATGTCCGGCCGGTGATCTATATGACCTGGGCCATGCGGGACGAGCCCCAGATGACGGCGGTGATGTCCGACTGCTATCGAAAGCTGGCGGCGGCGTGTGACGCCCTGCTGGTGCCGGTGGGGGAGAAGTTCGCCGAAGTCCGGCGCAGCCACCCGGAGATCGACCTCTTCTGGAACGACGGCGCCCACGCCTCGCCCTACGGGGATTACCTGATCGCCGCCATGTTCGCTGCAGCGCTCACCGGCGCGGCGGACCTCTCCGCCCTTTCGGACGACGGTGTCGACTTCCAAGCGGACTTCGAGGGCGAAAACGGCCTTCCCCTGGCCCTGGAGGACGCCGAGGCCGCCCACGTGCTGCTCGACCCGAAGAAAACCCGCGTCCTGCGCAGTCTCGCAGTGTGAGATCGACTGCAAACCAACGAAAAAACCGGCAAGCCCGACGACCAGTATGGTTGTCAGGCTTGCATTTTTATGTAAACAAACTGCATAAATGTATGTTATAATTTGTAGTAAAATGAACCAAATTTGTCAAAAATATTTGAACGCATTGTACAAAATACGATTATGACTCTAAAA
>CAMHRJ010000253.1 GCA_946187475.1 uncultured Clostridia bacterium
CTCATGAACGACAACATCGCCTGCAAGGGCATGCTGGGCGTCCACTCCATCATGGAGGAGCAGGCCCGCGATCTGGGCTTCCACTTCATCTTCATCGAGCATGACCTGGAGGACAGCCGCACCGTTTCCCGTCAGAACATGCGTGACTGCGTCAACCAGTACATGTCCATCGTTCTGGGCGAGGAGCCGCTGGATCCGACGATTCTCACCTTCGATGACTCGGATGCGTATTAAGAAAGGCAGGGACATACAATGGATGTGAAACTCGTTGCCAAAATCATTGGTAAGGTTGGCCTCTATGGCTTTATCGGCTTTGTTGCCACCTTCAGCCTGTATATGTTCAACGGCGAGAACAAGCTGATCTACTATGTGGTTCGCCCGCTGCTGAACAAGCACTACGATTCTCAGGTTCGCGACAAGCGCATCGTGTGATCGTAGATAAAAAGATAAAAACCGTGCTGCAATCGCAGCTGCAATCGCAGCACGGTTTTTTTGTTGGGGCAAATATGAATTTATAGAGCAGTTGAAGTCGAGCGCAAGGCTTCCCCTTCCAGGGGAAGCTGTCAGCGTAAGCTGACTGATGAGGTGGTTCTATCGCCGCGTCAGCGGCATCTTTATGGATTGCCGGAGTTTGTTCTTCCGGCATTTTCATATGGTTGCGGCTTGCGCCGCCATGGGACACCCCTCATCCACCGCAAGCGGTCCCCCTTCCCCCTGAGGGGGAAGGCAGCGTTCTAACCTACAACTCTATAAATACCAATTTGTGTAACAACCACTTATCCCTCTACCGGCCCCAGCTTGGTCAGAATCTCCCGGAACCAGTCCGGCAGAGGGCATTCCAGCTCCACGGGCTCGCCGGTGCGGGGGTGGATGAAGCGCAGACGCCGGGCGTGGAGGCATTGCCCCTCCAGGCCTTTTTCCGGCTTCTTATGGCCATAGACCAGATCGCCCAGCAGCGGGTGGCCGATGTGGGCCATGTGGACGCGGATCTGGTGGGTGCGGCCGGTCTCCAGATTGCACTGGATGTGGGTGTGGGCAGCGTAGCGCTCCAGCACCTGCCAGTGGGTCACGGCGGTGCGGCTGTTCTTCCGGGTCACGGCCATGCGCTTCCGGTCCGTGGGATGCCGTCCGATGGGCGCGTCCACGGTGCCGCTGTCCTCCCGGAACCGGCCGTGGGCCACGGCCTCATAGGTGCGGGCCAGACTGTGGTCGCTGAGCTGCTCCGACAGCGCCAGATGGGCGAAGTCGTTCTTCGCCGCGATGATGAGGCCGGAGGTGTCCTTGTCGATGCGGTGGACGATGCCGGGGCGCCGCTCGCCGCCCACGCCGGAGAGGCTGTCTCCGCAGTGGTACAGCAGGGCGTTCACCAGGGTACCGTCCGCGTGGCCCGGCGCGGGATGCACCACCATGCCCCGGGGCTTGTTCACCACGATCAGATCGTCGTCCTCATAGACCACGTCCAGATGCAGATCCTGGGGCGGGAGTTCTGAGCGCTCCGGCTCCGGCAGAAGCACCCGGAAGACTTCTCCCGGGGAGGTCTTGTGGTTTTTCTTTACGGGCAGACCGTCTTTGGTCACCCTGCCCTGCTCCAGCAGGCGCTGGGCGGCACTGCGGGTGACGCCCTCCAGAGAGCGCGCAAGGAGAGCGTCGATGCGTTCGGCGCTCTCCTGAGATTGGATCAGAATTTCATTCATTTCCCGGAATATTCCTTCAAGATATCCTCCAGCGTGAAGCTGAACTCGTCCCCATGGGAGGCCGCGGGCTTTTTCGGCTTGGGCGCTTCCCTGGGCTCGGGCTTCGCCTCTGGCGCCGGCGTGTTCACCGGCATATCCACCGGGGCAGCCTCGGCCTCCGCCTGCTTGGCGGCCTGCTCGGTCTTCAGGCTCTCCACGGTGTTGTTCCAGGCGGCGAAGGGGTCTTCCTCGGCAGTCTCCGTCTCCTCCACGGGCTTGGCCTTGTAGGCGGGCTTGGAGGGCTCGACCTTGACCTTCTTCGTGGTCTCCACCTTCTGGGTGGGCATCTCGTCGATGGCGGGCTCGTCCACGGCCTTGGCAAAGGCCTCGTCCTTCTCGGGGGCGATGACGGTCTCCGGCGGAATCTCCACGGCGGGCTTGGCGGCCGGCTTTTCGACCTTTTCCGGCTTCGCGGGCTCCGCCTTCTCCTTGGGCTCCCGATAGAAGAACAGGTGCAGGCAGAAGCCGATGGCGCCGATGACGAGGCAGATATCCGCCACGTTGAACACCGGGAAGGTGGGCCAGAAGACAAACTGGAACATATCCACCACATAGCCGCTCAGCAGGCGGTCCAGGCAGTTGCCCAGCACGCCGGCGAGCATCAGGATGGCCATCCAGCGGCCGAACTTCCCGCGGACCCACTGCTTGCGCACCGCCAGGATGATCACCACCGTGACCACCACGGCCAGCACCACGAAAATCCAGCGGGAGGCGTTGGAGAGGATGCTGAAGGCGGCACCGGTGTTGTGGATGTTGCGCAGCTCCACCACGCCGGGAATCAGGCCCTTCACGCCCTCATTGAGCGGGATGCTCAGCGTGACCCAGTATTTCAGCGCCTGATCAATGATCAGGAGCACAATGACCGCTATGGTAAAAAGCATAGGGCATTCCTCACATTTCCTTTGAAGAATCGCGCTCTCGAACTGGATTTTTCGAGAGCGCGGTCGAAATCACATCGCGGCGACCACTCTGGCGCAGCGCGGGCAGAGACCGGTCTCGGGATCGGCGTCCTCGGTGACGGTCCAGCAGCGCGGGCACTTGGTGCCGGCGGCCTCGCGCACGGCGATCTTCACGGCGGGATAGGCGACGCCATCAGCAACCACGGCGTCCTCCACGGGCAGATCGCCCACCACGCACTTGGAGACAATCATCAGCTCGGCCAGGTTCATGGAGTCCATGTCGGCCTTCAGAGCCTCGTCCTCCACGGCCAGGGTGACGCTGGCTTCCAGGGCCTTGCCGATACGCTTCTCGGCGCGGGCGCGCTCCAGAACCACGTTCACATCGTCGCGCAGGGCGATCATGCGATCCCACTTGGCCATGGCCTCCTCGTCCAGAGCATAGGCTGCGAAGGGCTGGTTCATCTGGTTGAGCACCACGTTGCGCTCGTCATCGTCGGCCTTGTGGGGCATGGCCAGCCAGATCTCGTCGCAGGTGAAGGCCAGGATCGGGGCAAAGGCCTTGGTCATGGTGTCCAGGATCAGATACAGAGCGGTCTGGGCGCTGCGGCGCTCCAGGCTGTCCTTGCCCTCGCAGTAGAGGCGGTCCTTGATGATGTCCAGATAGAAGCTGGACAGCTCCACCACGCAGAAGTCGTTGA
>CAMHRJ010000254.1 GCA_946187475.1 uncultured Clostridia bacterium
TCTCTTTTGGTGCACAGCAAGATTTACACCGGGCGATTCGTGAATCGCCCCTACAGATTCTATTTCGGTGCTACGACAAACCGAATGGATCGCTGCGATCTTACTCCCACAGCAGCTCGAAGGCCTGGCGTCTGGGGTCGTGGCCTTCCTCGCTGTGGACCAGAACGTTTCCGGCGAAACGGCAGCCCTTGTGCTCCAGCAGGCTGCGCATGGCCTTATTCTTGCGGTGCGTATCCGTCCGAAGGGCGGCGGCGCCGCTTTTTTTCGCCTCGTTCACGGCGAAGTCGAAGAGTACGCCCGACACAGGCGTGCCCCGGAAGTCCCGCCGGACGGCCGCCCGATGGAGGACGCAGTAATTATCGTCGCTGTGCCACTTGCCGTCGGTGAGCTGGTCGTAGCCCGGCTCCGGGCCCCGGGTGAGGACGAAAAAGGCCGCGATCTCCGCCTGGTAGCAGACCACATGGCAGTTGCCCTTTTGAATGTCGGCGGCGAAGACGTCCGGGGTGGGATACTCCCCCTGCCACTGGTCCACATGGTACTTCTTCAAACTGGCCCGGGCGTGCTGCACGATCTCCAAAATGGCGGGAAGGTCCGCCTCCGTCGCGCTACGGCAGGTCAGAGGCTCCGTGAGCTTGCGGCGGGCTTTGTCCTTTCGGATCTCCCGCACCAGCTTCTGGTCCTCGGGGCTCAGCTCCAGGGCCTCAAACATGTCCGGGCGCTTGCGCATGGTGCGCTCCAGACTCTGCTTGCGGCGCCAGCGCTCGATCTCGGCGTGGTTGCCGCCCAGGAGCACCTCGGGCACCTTCTGCCCCTCCCATTCCTCCGGGCGGGTATACTGGGGATACTCCAGCAGGCCGTCCCAATGGCTCTCGCCGGTGTAGCACTGCTCGTCCGCCAGGACGCCGGGCACCATGCGGCAGACCGCGTCCGCCACGGCCATGGCGGCGATCTCCCCGCCGGTGAGCACGAAGTCGCCGAGGCTGATCTCCTCGTCCACGCACTGCTCGATGAACCGCTCGTCCACGCCCTCATAGTGGCCGCAGACCAGCACCAGATGGTCGTAGTCCGCCTTCAGCTGGCGGGCTTTGGCCTGGGTGAAGGGCTGGCCCTGGGGGGACATGTAAATCACCCGGGTGCGCAGGCCCGCCGCGTCGGCCAGAGCAGCGTCCAGGCAGCTTTTCAGGGGCTGGGCGTTCATGACCTGGCCCCAGCCGCCGCCGTAGGGATAGTCGTCCACCTGCTTCTGCTTATTCTCGGTATAATCCCGAATCTGGTGGCAGCGGATGTCCAGAATGCCCTTGGCCGCCGCCCGGCCGAGGATGCTCTCGCCCAGAACGCCGCGAATGGATTCGGGAAACAGCGTCAGAATGTCGATGCGCATGGTGTCACATCCCTTCGATCAGATGAACGGTGAAGCCCCCTTCGGGGTCGATGTTCAAGATAAACTCCGGCACGTCGGGGATCAGGATCTCCCGGTCGCCCCGCACCACATAGACCTGGCCCTGGGGCAGGTCCAGTACCTCGGAGAGCTGGCCCAGGAGGGCGCCGTCCTCGGACTTCACGTCGAGGCCGATGAGGTCCTGGACGAAGTAGCGCCCCTCCGGCAGCTTTGCGTCGGCGCGGTCGATGCAGATGACGCGGTTTTTCAGCGCCATGGCGGCGCTCACGTCCTCCACGCCCTCCAGGGCGGCGATCAGCTGACTCTTGTGGACCCGGCTGCGCAGCACCTTGTAGGCCGTGCCGTCAATATAAAACGTACGGAAGCGGCGCAGGAATTCCGCGCTGTCTGCCCAGGGCACGATGCGCACTTCCCCGCGCACGCCATGGGTGTTCACGATTTTCCCGGCTTCCAGATACGGATTGATCATGGTAATTCTCCTTACAGGCAATTGCCTCGCAGAGTTTCGCGGCTCGGATGCCGCGAAAGAAAGTTCAATCATTTTGCCGCCCACACTTCGTTTGGGCGCGCAAAATACTGCTCACGAAGAAAGGTATTTTTCTTTCGCAAGTCGCACTTGCGCCAAAAATTCCTTTCGAAGTGCATCCTTCTCGATTGAAATGCAAACTGCATTTCAATCGAAAGAAAAGCGCTGTCCTGGACAGCGCTTTTCGTTTCGTTCAGTCGAGGACCTCGACCGAGACCTTTTTGCCTTGCTTCTGGGCGACGGCCTTCATCAGGATGCGGATCTGCTTGACGATCCGGCCCTGACGGCCGATAACCTTGCCCATATCGCCATCGGCAACGCGCACCTCGAAGACGATTTCGCCATCGGCCTCGCGCTCAGTCACAGAGACCTCGTCGGGATGATCCACGAGGTTCTGCACGATATAGGTCAGAAGTTCTTTCATGTTGCGTCGTTACTCCTTAGCACATAGCGGCTTCCGCCTTCTTGAGCAGTCCGCGAACGGTATCGGTCGGCTGAGCGCCGTTGTCGATCCAGTACTGAGCACGCTCGGTGTCAACCTTGATCTGCTCGCCCTTAGCCAGCGGATCGTAGTAACCGATTTCCTCGATGCATCTGCCATCGCGGGGAGAACGGGAGTCAGCAACGACGATGCGATAGAAGGGATTCTTCTTGGCACCCATTCTGCGAAGTCTGATCTTAACCATTTATTTCACCTCCATGATTGATCTCTGTATATTCCCACACCCTCAGGTGAAGAAAGCGATTCGTTCAGGGTCTCTCAGAATTAGAAGCCCATTTTGCCGCCGAAGAGTCCGGCGAGGCCGGCCATGCCGCCCTTTTTGCCCTTGCGGCGCTTGCCGGCGTTGGTCAGCTGCTTGGTGAGGTTCTGCATCATGTCGTACTGCTTGAGCAGGCGGTTGATGTCCACCACACTGGTGCCGGAGCCGGCGGCAATACGCTTTTTGCGGCTGGCGTTGAGTACGGAAGGATTCTCCCGCTCATAAGGCGTCATGGAAAGGATGATCGCCTCGATGCGGCCCATGGCCTTCTCATCGATGCTGGCGCCCTGGAGGGCTTTGGCGTCGATGCCGGGGATCATGCCCGCCACATCCTGGAGCGAACCCATGCCCTTGAGCTGCTGGAGCTGGTCATAATAGTCCGTCAGGGTGAACTTGTTCTGGCGCAGACGCTCGGCCATCTCCTCGGCCTTCTTCTCGTCGAAGGCCTGCTCGGCCTTTTCGATCAGGGTGAGCACGTCGCCCATGCCGAGAATGCGTCCGGCCATGCGGTCGGGGTGGAAGGGCTCGATCTGGTCGAGCTTCTCGCCGATGCCGGCGAACTTGATGGGCTTGCCCGTGAGGGCGCGGATGCTCAGCGCAGCGCCGCCGCGGGCGTCGCCGTCG
>CAMHRJ010000255.1 GCA_946187475.1 uncultured Clostridia bacterium
CGTCTCGCCCCGCACGGGGCGAGTGGATTGAAATCAGGATGACCGGTAGGATGGAGCTGAGCTTCTTGGTCTCGCCCCGCACGGGGCGAGTGGATTGAAATACCTACGAAAATGGATTTGTCATCAACAAGCCCAAGTCTCGCCCCGCACGGGGTGAGTGGATTGAAATCCCGGAGCTGATTAAGCTGGCTCTTGGCGCAGCCGTCTCGCCCCGCACGGGGCGAGTGGATTGAAATTCTTGTGGCGTCATTCGCTCACCCCCATCAGGATGTCTCGCCCCGCACGGGGCGAGTGGATTGAAATATCGCTCATCCTCCTCCGTCGCGCAGAACAGCGCGTCTCGCCCCGCACGGGGCGAGTGGATTGAAATAGCTCGACTTTGTTTACATTGACTGTCACGGTGGATGTCTCGCCCCGCACGGGGCGAGTGGATTGAAATGGACGCGGGCATCATTGCGACCCTGATCGCCGTCTCCAAGGTGTTTGACGGTATCTCCGACCTGATCGTCGGCAACATCGTGGACCGTACTAACAGCAAGCTGGGCAAGGCCCGTACCTGGCTGCTGCGTATGGTGATCCCCTTCGCCATTTCCACCCTGCTGCTGTTCTGGGTGCCCAGCAGCTTCCCCACGGCGGTCAAGTACGTGTACGTCTTCCTGATGTACAATATCGTCAACGCTGTGTGCCTGACCTTCATGCAGGTGCCCTACTACTCCATGATCTCCCTGATGAGCCGCAACGGTGAAGAACGCGGCATGCTGGGCAACGTGCAGCAGATCTTCCAGACCCTGGGCAACATCCTGATCAACACCTTCTTCGTCACCCTGCTGGCCAAGTTCTCCAGCAGCATCGAGACAGAGAACACCCAGGCCGGTTACACCGGCGCCATCGCCTGCGTCGTGGTGCTGATGGTCATCCTGGTCCTCATCACCGTCTTCTCCACCAAGGAGCGTGTAAACGAGAGCGTGGGCAAGAAAGAGGAAAAGAACAAGGCTGACGAGGTCAAGCCTCTGGTGGCCATCAAGGCGCTGCTCTCCAACAAGTACTGGGTCATCATGTTCTTCGCCATGCTGGTCATCTTCTTCGTCATCATCTTCTACGCCATCGGCGGCGTGTACTATTCCCTGTACATCTTCAAGGATATGGGCCAGTATTCCTGGATGGCCAACTCCATCTCCATCGCTCAGTTCGCCATCATGTTCATCACTCCGTTCCTGATGACCAAATTCGGCAAGCGCTGGATGTACGCTGCCGGTATGGCGCTGCTGACCCTCGGCTTTGCGGGCTTTGGCCTCTTTGGTACCAGCAAGATCATCATGATCATCTGCAATGTTCTCAAGGGCTGCGGCCTGGGCATCTCCGGCGCCATGGCCATGGGTCTGGTGGCTGACGCCATCACTTACGGCACGCTCAAGACCGGCGTCAACGCCGTCGGTATGGGCAACGCCGGCACCTCCGCCGCGCAGAAGCTGGGCCTCGGTCTTGGCACCGCCGTGTTCGGCTGGGTCATGTCCGGTGCTGGCTTCAAGGGCGAGTATGACCTTCAGGGCATCGCGCAGCCTGCGAGCGTTGAAACGGCGATCCGTTTCATGTACAACTGGGTCCCGATGGTCATGTGTGCCATCATCTGCGTGATCTTCGTGGTCTCCTTCAATCTGGACCGCGATCTGGCCAAGCTCCGCGCCGAGAAGGGCATTGACGGCTGATATCCAATCTGATAAGATTTATACAGGGATGTGCGAAAACACATCCCTGTAACGCTAAGAGGAGGAACACGCCATGGAACGCAAGTACCCGAACCTTTGCAAGCCCATCCGCATCGGCAACGTCTGGTATCGCAACCGCATGTTCTCCACCCCCATGGGCGGCACGGACATCGAACTGGACGGCTGCATCGGCCCCAAGTCCCAGGCCTTTTACGAGTACCGCGCCAAGGGCGGCTGCGCGGCGGTCACCATCAGCGAGCTGATGGTCCACCCCAGCGACGGCAGCCACGCCTACCGTCTGGACGAGAGCATTTTGAACTCCCTGCCCAAGGCCACCTACGCCGCCGACGCGATCAGAAGGCACGGCGCCATCCCCAGCGCGGAGCTTTCTCATTCCGGCATGTTCGCCGGAACCTATATGACGGACAAGAATAAGTCCCACGGACTCAACCAGTGGTCGGCCGACGACGGCGTGCGTCCGGACGGTGTCCCCTACAAGGCCATGAGCAAGGAGATGATCGCCGAGATCGTGGCCGCCTACGGCCATGTGGCGGGCCTCTGCAAGCGCGCGGGCTTTGAGATGCTGATGGTCCACGGCGGCCACGGCTGGCTCATCAATCAGTTTCTTTCTCCCATGTTCAACCACCGCACCGACGAGTACGGCGGCTCCACCGAGAATCGCTGCCGCCTCGCCATCGAGGTTCTGCAGTCCGTCCGCAAGGCAGTGGGCCCCGGCTTCCCGATCGAGTTCCGCCTCTCCGGGTCCGAGTTCGTCCCCGAGGGCTATGATCTGGACGAGGGTATCAAGATCGCGAAGATCCTGGAGCCGTACGTTGACCTGCTGCACGTGACCGCGGGCACCTATCAGCGCACCTTCGGCATCACGCATCCCAGCATGTTCGAGGAGCACGGCCGCAACGTGTATCTGGCAGCCGAGATCAAGAAGCATGTCTCCATCCCCGTGGCCACCATCGGCGGCCTTTCCGACCCCGCGCAGATGGAGGAGATCATCGCCTCCGGCAAGGCCGACATCGTGGAGATGGGCCGCCAGCTGCTGGCCGATCCCTTCCTGCCCCAGAAGGTGATGGAGAATAGGGACGATGAGATCGTCCACTGCATGCGCTGCTTCGTCTGCATGTCTGAGCGCGCGGCCACCGGCACCAGAAGATGCGCCATCAACCCCATCATCGGCCGCGAGGATGAGGGCATGGAGATCACCCCGGCACCTGTGAAGAAGCGCGTACTGGTCGTGGGCGGCGGCCCCGGCGGCCTGTATGCCGCCTATACTGCGGCACGCCGCGGCCATGACGTGCTGCTCTGCGAGAAGGAAGACCGCGTGGGCGGCATCCTTAAGAGCGAGGAAGTCCTGCCCTTCAAGCAGGAGATGTTCATGCTGGGCGAGACCTACAAGAGGCTCGCCGAGAAGGCCGGCGCCAAGATCGTCACCGGGCAGGAGGTCACGAAGGAGTTTGCCGACGCCTACCACGCCGACGCAATCATCATCGCTGCCGGTTCCTCCCCGCTGCGCCCGCCGATCCCCGGTCTGGACGGAGAGAACGTGATCCTGGTCAACGATCAGTACAAGCACGAAAAGCCC
>CAMHRJ010000256.1 GCA_946187475.1 uncultured Clostridia bacterium
TCGCCTCCCAGCTTCTCCGTCACATAGGCGGCATAGCGGCGGAAGTCCTCAACGGTGCTCTCCGCTTCCCAGCCGCCCTTGCGGATGAGCCACACGGGACTTGTAAAATGCATCAGCGTCACGATGGGTTCCACACCGTTTTCCCGGCAGCAGGCGATGACTTTGCGATAATGCTCGATCTCCTGATCGTCAAAGCGTCCCTCCTCCGGTTCGATGCGCGCCCACTCAACGGAAAAACGGTAGGCGTTCAGTCCGGCCCCGGCCAGGAGCTTGATATCTTCTTCGTAGCGATTATAGTGATCGCAGGCGAGGCCGCTGGGTTCGGTGAAGCTGGTATGGGGCAGATGCTCCTGCGCCCAGTAGTCGCTGTGAATGTTGTTGCCCTCCACCTGGTGGGCGGCGGTCGCCGCGCCGATCAGAAATCCCTTCGGAAAAGCCATGCGTTCGTCCTCCTTATGCCAATTTGATGCAGCTGCCCTCGGTGATCCCGTTCTCGTTAAAGGCGTCCACGCGGACGAAGTAGTCCCGGCCGTCGATCAGCGCGCCGATGCGGTGCTTGCCCGGGGCAAAGGTCATGGCGCTGTGATACAGCTTCTCCGGGCTGCTGCCGAAAAGGATGTTGTATCCGACCGTGTCCGTCTGCGGCTCGATGCTCACCGTCATGTCGATCCCACTGTCGCGTTCGGCCGTGAAGGCAGGGACCGCGGGCTTGTCGCCCTCGCCCAGGCCGAAGGCACGCAGGCCGGAGACGCAGGGCTTCTGTCCGTAGGGAACGGCCATGTCGCTCAGGCGGAGATAGCGGGCGGCGAAGCCCTTCTCCCGGACGATCAGATCGTGGGAGAGATCCGTCTCTGCGTTGCTCTTGTCTTCGATCACAAACCAGTTCTCCCCGTCGGCGCTGCCCTCCAGCTTCCATTGGGTCACATGGTCTGCTTCCTCGATATAGCGCGCCTGGGAACCGGGACGGATCTCGCCCGGGCAGGGTATGTCGAGCTTGTCGTCGGCAAAGTTGATCTGCACGGCATACACGTCAAAGGCCTTGCCGAGATCGACGCACAGCCACTCGCCGCGGCCGTTCGTTGCCGCACGCCACCAGCTCCGCACGTTTTCCTCCGTGGCCTTTTCCGGCTCATGCCCGGGGGCGGCGGAGGATGCGCTTGCCGCCTTGCCCGCGCTCAGCAGCATCCAGGCGGGCTCGCGCCAGGCGTCCTGCCGGAAACCGGAGAGCGTCATCGGCCAGTCGCCGTAGCGCTGGTTGCAGAAGAGCTCGCCGTCGGCGTCAAAGCCCGCGGGCCAGAGACCCACGCGGCGCTCAAAGTCGTGATTTACGGAGATACGCATGGTGGCCGTGTGCCACCAGTTCCCCTGCTCATCCTGCATGGTGGAGCCGTGGCCCGCGCCGGGCAGGAAGCCGCCGGGCTTATAGGAATAGGGATTGTTCCCCGCGAGGCGGAAGGGGCCCAGCGGGCCTTCGCCCACATAGACGCCGTCGGAATAGGTGTTGAACTGCGTGCCCGGCGCGGCGTACTGGAGATAGTATTTTCCGCAGTGCTTGTCCATCCAGGCACCCTCGATGTAGGGCCTGTTGGAGAACATGCCCCGGATCAGAGGCTTGACCTCCTCGGGCACCATGCTCTCAGGGATGCCCTGGGCCTCATGGAAGGCCTTGTACCTGGCGTCAATCTCCGCCTCCGTGGCGGGCAGGATGCTGTTGTCCTCGCCGTAGCGTTCATAGCCGATATGCCAGGGGTCGCCAAAGACGAGTTCCTTTCTCTCCCCGACGGGCTGCATGGTCTTCGGATCCAGTTCCACACCGTAGATCGGCGTCTGGTTGGAGCAGCCCCAGTAGAAATAGACGCGCCCGTCGTCATCGACAAAGAGGTTGGGATCCCAGAACGGGAAATCGCCCTCGATCCGCTCATAGGGGCCGTTCAGGATGTCCTTCGTGCGCCAGCGGTCACAGGCATGATCCCGGTTGGAGGCGCAGAAATACACCCAGTCCCCCAGCACGCGCACATCCGGCGCGTAGTCGTAGAGCGGCAGCGAAGCCGGAAGGCGGCGGTTTTCCCAGTTCACCAGGTCGTCCGAGACCCAGACTCCCAGCGTCATGGAGGCGAAAATGTAGTAGCGTCCCTGAAAGCAGATCATCGAGGGGTCGGCCGCCTCGCGGCAGATCTGCAGCTGCCCATGGAGGCGCGGATCGGCGTTGAACTGGTAGCGGTAGTTGACATTGATGGGATTACAGTAGTATTTCATAGTGATGCTCCCCTTCCTGTACCTCATGCTCCTCCCCGTCGGGCAGCTCGATCCTTGCCGGAACGGGAAGCGTGAAATCGAATATCAGCTTGTCACTCTCGTATTTCCATGCGCTCGTGATCGTCCCGACCGGGGAACGCCACTCTGCCCTGGCCCGGCCAAGCGAGGGGTGCGGCTGCGGCCGGAGCCTGAGCTTCCCTGCGGAAAGACGAATGCCGCAGACGCCGTGGAAAAGCCAGCCGGAGATCGCGCCGTAGGAGTAGTGGTTGAGGGAATCGTGCACCGTTCCATCGGGTCGGACACCATCCCAAGTCTCCCAGATCGTGGTCGCTCCCTTTTTCACTGCGTAGAGCCAGCCGGGGCAGTCCTCCTGCAAAAGCAGTCGATAGGCTGTATCCGCATGGCCGTTCTCCGCCAGCACCCGGCACAGATCCGGTGTGGAGAGGAAGCCAGTGTTCAGATGAAAGCCGTTTTTTTCCACCAGCGCGTTGAGATCATCAGCCGCCTGTCGGATCTCCTCCCCGTCCAGCAAGCCGAAGGCAATGGGACGGACGTACTCGCACTGGCGCTCCGAGCGGATGCGTCCTTTTTTCACGAAGGCATACCGATAGGCCTTTTTCGCGTTGGATGCGATTTCGGCAAAATGTCCGGCGTCCTCGGCTTTGCCCAGGATCTGCGCGATCTGCGCCATCAGGGAGGCCGAGCGGAAGAAATAAGCCGTGGCCACCTCCGGCATGCCGAAGAGCATGGTCTTTTTCATTGCCTCCATGTTGTCCACATCCGGCTGGCACCACTCGCCGAAATGGAAGCCCTGATCCACCAGATATTTATGGTAGGGATTGAGCAGGTTATGGGGCCGAGTCTTTTGCGCCCGTTTCTCGCAGTAATCCAGCCAGCGGCGCATCATGTCGTAGTTTTCTTCCAGGATGCTCTTGTCCCCGTAGGTCTCGTACAGCGCCCAGGGTACCAGCACGCAGGCGTCGCCCCAGCCGGCGGAGCCCTGCAGCATGTTGGAGATCATGCC
>CAMHRJ010000257.1 GCA_946187475.1 uncultured Clostridia bacterium
GTCGGATTGAGCCGTATTCCAACATCCCGATAAACTCCAATTTCCTTCCCCCTCACTCGTACACGTCGTACAAACCGGGGTCGCTGAACAGCTCCGCCGCTTCGTCCCGGCGAGGCTCCGGGGCGGTGCCGCTGGAAAAGAGCAGATAGCTCAGGGCCTGGGTGGAGCTGTCCACCATGTCGTCATGGGCCCCGGCGGGGAAGGCCGTCCACTGGTCGATGTACTCCGCCAGATTTCCCATCTGCCGGGGCAGAAACACGTGGCCGGCCTCGATGGCGGCGCTGACGGCCTGGACCCGGGCCACCTTGCCGCCGCGTGGGTTCACCGGGATGCAGAACATCTCCCGCTGGAGCACCTCGATGATGGCGGTGCCGTTGGCCTTGTCCTCGATGAGAACCCGCCCTGCGGCGGGAAACTGCGCCTTTACCGCGCGGATGGCCCGGAGCGTGTCGGTAAAGCCCATCTGCCGGTTGACGCAGTGGCGCAGGTAGTAATCGGAGCCCATCTTGGCCCAGACCGTGATGGCCACATAGTCGCTGGTGCTGAGGCCCTTGAAGGCCGCGTCCACGCTGATGACCTGCGTGCCGGAAAAGCGCATCTCCGCCGGGTCGTAGAACTGCCACCAGCCGCGCTTGACGAGACTGCCCTCCTCCACCCGCGGGGCGCACTGATACAAGGCCGTCCAGGCCCGTGCGCCGCCCCGGGGGTCGGAGAGATAGCCCGCCTTGAAGTCCCGCAGCCAGCATTCATCCTTGCCCAGCTCCGGGCAGAGGGCCTCCCCGGGCTTTCGGCCCAGCGGATCGTTTTCCTCCGCCTCCACCGGCAGCCGCAGCAGCCGGGCGTTGGGCTCGCTTTTCAGGATGCGGGCGGCCAGATCGTCCTCGTGCCAGGGCGTCAGGATCACGATGACCTTTCCCCCGGCGGCCAGACGGGATTTGAGGCTGTTTTGCCACTCCTCCCAGAGCTTTTCCCGCCAGACCTCGCTGTCTGCTTCTTCCCTGCTTTTGATGGGATCGTCGATGACGATCAGCTCCGCAGGGTTGCCCGTGATGCCGCTGCGGATGCCCCGGCTGATGAGGCCGCCCCGGTGGTCGGCAAGCTCCAGGGCGTTGGCCCGGTTGATCTTGCCTACAGAGATGCCGAAGAGCCGTGGGCCGAAGCGCTCCACCTTCTCCCGGTTGCGGCGGAGGAACCGCTCCGCCAGCTCGTCGTTGTAGGCCGCCAGGATGATGCGCCGGTCCGGGTGCCTGCCCAGCCACCAGCTGGGGAGGCTCTCCGTCACGGTCATGCTCTTGCCGTGCTGGGGCGGGGTCTGGAGCACCAGAATGTCATAGGCATGGCCGGTGTCCGTCTCCAGAAAGGCCTGGACCCGGTCGGCCAGAAAAACGCTGAGCCGGGTCTCCTTCCACTGGCGGCCCTGGGTGTAGGCCAGGTATGCCCGAAAATGCCGCCGAGCCAGCTCCCGGCGGGCCAGTTCGCCCCGGGCCCGCTGCCGCCGGGTCACGGTTCTGCCTCCCGGGCGAGGGCGGTGAGCTCCGCGTCCGAAAGATCAGAAAGATCTTCCGTCGCCCCGTCCTCGCGCTGCTCCGGCTCCAGGGCCGCGTCCCGGACGTACTTCGCCGCGGCCGTGTCCCCCCGGAGGGCCTTGAGATACTGCCCCAGCAGCAGGGCGTCCGCCCCGGTGGGGGCTTCCAGCCCCATGAGCCGCAGCTTCTCGGCGGCCTCGTCCTCGTCCGGCAGGGCCAGGGTGTGGTTCAGCAGCGTCTGGGCCGCCTCACGGAGCGGGCTGCCCACGGGGCTCCCTCCTGGTGCAGCCGGGGCCGAAGCCGCAGTCCCGAGCGTGCCCCGTATCCAGCAGATAGTGGCAGACCCGGCCCACAGTGCGTCCCGCCGGGCCGTGGTCGCAGATGGGCCGATAATACCGGCAGCCCGCACAGCCGGGATCGTCCGGCCAGTCCAAAAATCCGTTGTGCAGGGGTTCCCCAGTTTCTTTCTTCTGCATGTACATGCCTCCTCTCTGCCGGGCGTCAGACACGTTCCACCGTGTCGCCCACCCAGCGCTTCCAGCGCCGAAGCGCCGCCTCCATGCAGTCCGGGCACAGCCGCACACCCGTCGGGGACTCGAAGTAGTCATCCCCCGGCAGCAGCAGATCGCCGCATTGTTCGCATTTCTGCATGGTTTCTCTGCTTCTGTTGCTCTGCATGTCACGCTCCTTCTTCTATTTCTCGCATTCGTGCGAGTTCTGCTTCAGTATAGTAATCATTTTTGCGAAAGTCAAGTGATAATTTACCATTTATGCGAGGTTTGTGCAGGTTGACAGCTTGCATTTGCGCGAGAATCATGGTATAGTGCTACGCGAGGAAGGTGAAAGTATGACCATTGGCGAGCGCATCAAGCAGCGGCGGAAGGATCTCGGCATCAGTGCCGAGGAGCTGGCTGCGCAGCTGGGCAAGAGCCCGGCGACCATCTACCGTTATGAAAAAGGCGAGATCGAAAAGCTCCCGGGAGAGCTGCTGGAGCCCCTGGCGGCGGTGCTGCGCACCAGTCCCGCCTGGCTCATGGACTGGGAGCAGGAACAAACCGCGCCGGAGGTGCGTCCGATTACCGACAGCGAGCTGAAGTTCGCCCTCTGGGGCGACGCGGAGAACGTGGATGACGACGATCTTGCAGCGGTTCGGCAATACGCCGAATTTTTGAAGGAGAAGAAACGCAAGCAATGACCCTACTGGATCTGTATCGGTACGCCGAGGAACAGAAGATCGAGGTAGACGCCTTTCCCGTGGGAAGCCGGGGCGCCATGGCGCTCCAGGACGCGGAGGGCGGCTGCCACATTGCCATTGACCCCCATCGGGTGGAGAGTACCGCCGACGAAAAGACCAAGCTGGGCCACGAGCTGGGCCACTGCATGACCGGCGCGTTCTACCACGCCGGCAGCACCGCCGGAGACCGGCGGCAGCAGGAAAACCGGGCGGAGAAATGGGAAATCCGGAAGCTCATCACGGAGGAGGCCCTCCGGGAGGCCGTGGCCGCGGGCAAAACCGAGGTCTGGGAGCTGGCGGAGCATTTCGAGGTCACGGAGGAGCTCATGCGCAAGGCCATCTGTCTGTATCAGAGAGGGAATTTGGCCATTGAGTGTTACTGAGTGTACAAATTTGAATTTGTCGGGGAGTTGGATTTATGCCGCACTTCGACGGTGCTCGTAGGGGAGGGGCTTGCCCCTCCCGTTAACACAGACATTCGTCGGCGGGAGGGGC
>CAMHRJ010000258.1 GCA_946187475.1 uncultured Clostridia bacterium
TCGGGTCATCTGTTTTCCTCCCTGCGTCAATCAGTCGGGAATCATGGCAGAGCCAATGCTTCCGACAGAATTATAGCGAATCATTTCATAAAGTGCAAGTTTATATCAGTTTTGAAAAGGAGTGTTCTAACATGGATGTATTAAGCAGACTGGCGGCCGCGGGCATCGTTCCCGTCGTCGTTCTGGACAAGGCCGAGGACGCGGTCCCGACCGCACGCGCAATGCTCGCCGGCGGAATCGACGTCATGGAGATCACCTTCCGCACCGCGGCTGCGGCGGATTCGATCCGCGCGGTATCGAAGGAAGTTCCCGAGATGCTGGTCGGTGCCGGTACCGTCATCAACCTCGAGCAGTGCAAGCTGGCGGTTGACTGCGGCGCCAAGTTCATCGTCTCCCCCGGCTATGACGAGGAGACCGTGGCCTGGTGCGTGGAGAACAACGTCGCGGTGACGCCCGGCTGTGTCACACCCACCGAGATCATGATGGCCAAGAAGCACGACCTCAAGGTTCTGAAGTTCTTCCCGGCCAACGTCTACGGCGGCCTGAAAGCCCTGAAGAGCCTCTCCGGCCCCTTCCCCGGAACGAAGTTCATCCCGACCGGCGGCGTCAGCAATGAAAACATCGCCGAGTTCATCTCCTCCCCGATCATCCATGCGGTCGGCGGCAGCTGGACCGTTCCCAAGAAGGACATCTCTGAAGGCAACTTTGAGAAAGTCACCCAGCTCTGCGCAGAAGCACGCAAGGCCGCGATGGGCTTTGAAGTCGTGCACGTCGGCATCAACAGCGCCGACGCCGACACCGCCATGGACATCGCCGAAGCGTTCCAGAACGCCTTTGACTTTACGGTGAAGCCGGGCAATTCCTCCAACTTTGCCGGAACCGGCGTCGAAGTGATGAAGAGCCAGTATCTCGGCACAAACGGCCACATTGCCGTCCGCACCAACAGCATGGCTGTCGCCATCGGCGAGCTCGAGAAGCGCGGCTTTGAAGTCGACATGAGCACGGCCAAGTACAAGGGCGACCGTCTGCACGCCGTTTATCTGAAGAACGAGATCGGCGGATTTGCCGTTCATCTTCTGCAGAAATAAGAAGCGGAACCGCGGCCCTCTCCCGCCGACGGCGGGAGAGGGAGACCATAGAAATGAAAATGGAGGAAACTGTTATGAAATTCCTGACTTTCGGTGAAATCATGCTCCGTCTTAAATCCCCCGGTCTGGAGAGATTCTTCCAGAGCCCGATGCTTGAGGCCACCTTCGGCGGCGGCGAGGCAAACGTGGCGGTCTCCCTGGCAAACTATGACCAGGATGTGGCCTTCCTGACCGTTCTGCCGAAGAACGTCATCGCGGACGAGTGCGTGAAAGAGCTGCGCAGGTTCGGCGTGGATACGAGCCGCATTGTCCGTTCCGACAAGGGCCGTATCGGCATCTACTATCTCGAGACCGGTGCCAACGCCCGCCCGAGCAAGGTCGTCTACGATCGCGCCGGATCTTCCATGGCCGTTGCCGCCCCCGGCGACATCGACTGGGACAAGGCTTTTGAAGGCGTCGAGTGGTTCCACATCACCGGCATCACCCCGGCGATTTCCGAAAGTGCGAAGGATCTCAGCCTCGAGTCCGTGAAGGAAGCCAAGAAGCGCGGCATCACGGTCTCCTGCGACCTGAACTTCCGCAAAAATCTCTGGAAGTACGGCGTGCGTGCAGCCGAGGTCATGAGAGAACTGGCCAATTACGTGGACGTGGCCATCGCCAATGAGGAAGATGTCCAGAAGTCCCTGGAAATCACCACCGACGTCGTCGTGGAGTCCGGCGAGCTGGACCGTGCCAAGTACAAAGCCCTCGGCGACAAGGTCCTGGCCGCGTATCCCAATATGAAGATGATCGCCATCACCCTGCGTGAGAGCAAGAGCGCCGACTGGAACGGCTGGGCGGCCTGCCTGAACGACCGCGAACACTTCTACGAGTCCAAGCGCTATGAGATCCGCGACATCGTGGACCGCGTCGGCGGCGGCGACAGCTTCGGCGGCGGCCTGCTCTACGGTCTGACCCACTATGAGGATCACCAGAAGGCGCTGGAGTTCGCGGTTGCGGCCTCCTGCCTGAAGCACAGCATCCCCGGCGACTTCAACCGCGTGACCGTCGATGAGGTCGAGAAGCTCATGGGCGGCGACGGCAGCGGCCGTGTGCAGAGATAAAACCCGCATTATAAAAAGACATCGAATCTGATTCGGAGGAATATGCATCATGGACATGAAAGCCTTTTCCCTGGAGGGTAAAGTTGCACTGATTACCGGCGCCGCCTACGGCATCGGTTTTGCCATCGCCGAGGCCTTTGCGGCCGCCGGCGCAAAGATCTGCTTCAACTGCCGCGGCGAGCATCACATGGAAGCCGCCATGAAGGCCTATGCCGAGAAGGGCATCGAGGCCCACGGCTACTTCTGCGACGTGACGAAGGAAGAGGAAGTCAAGGAGATGGTCGCGAAGATCGAGGAAGAAGTCGGCGTCATCGACATCCTCGTGAACAACGCGGGCATCATCAAGCGCATCCCGATGATCGAGATGAGCGCGGAGGACTTCCGCCAGGTTGTCGACATCGACCTGAACGCCCCCTTCATCGTCTCCAAGGCCGTCATCCCCGGCATGATCAAGAAGGGCCACGGCAAGATCATCAACATCTGCTCCATGATGAGCGAGCTGGGCCGCGAGACCGTCTCCGCCTACGCGGCGGCCAAGGGCGGCCTCAAGATGCTGACCCGCAACATCTGCTCCGAGTACGGCGAGTACAACATCCAGTGCAACGGCATCGGACCCGGCTACATTGCCACGCCGCAGACCGCTCCGCTGCGCGAGCGCCAGCCGGACGGCAGCCGTCATCCCTTTGACCAGTTCATCGTCGCGAAGACGCCGGCAGCCCGCTGGGGTACCCCGGAAGACCTGATGGGACCGGCCGTGTTCCTGGCCTCCGATGCCTCCAACTTCGTCAACGGCCACATCCTCTATGTGGACGGCGGTATCCTGGCCTACATCGGCAAGCAGCCCTGAGCGGCGAAAGGAGACCGCACAGAAATGAAAGCAGCTGTATTGAAAGACTGGTTCCAGCTTGAACTGACCGATGTTCCCATGCCGGTTCCGGGCCCGGATGAGGCGCTGATCAAAGTCCGCTACGGCGGCGTCTGCGGTTCGGACATGGTCGTCTACCGCCACAAGCACATGACCGCCACGATCCCCCGCGTGC